>CAYJOY010000047.1:0-10023 GCA_964371885.1 uncultured Lentimicrobiaceae bacterium
TAACATCAATAGACCTTTCAATTTTTGGCACTACAGATGTTGATAAGACGGAAAACATGTTCGCAGGATGCTCCAATTTAACCTCTATAAATTTCTCTAATTTCTACACTGCTGAAGTTGAGAGTATGTCTAGGATGTTCGAGGGTTGTTCCAGTTTAACTGCTATTGATTTCTCTAACATCAATATATCTCAGCCTGGAGACGTGAGTTATATGTTTTCGGGTTGTTCCAGTTTAACCTCTATAAATCTATCCGGTATGAGTAACGTGATTATGCAAGATATGGAGTATATGTTTCAAAATTGCAGTAGCTTAACCTCTATTGATCTCTCGCATTTTGGGGATCAAACTAATGTAATCCCATTTTATCACACAGAGAGTATTGAAGGGATGTTTGAGGGTTGTAGCAACCTCACTTCAATTGATCTTTCAAATTTTGGATCATCTTCTATAAAAAATGCATCTAATTTTTTTAGTGGTTGTACTGCTTTAACCTCACTCCATTCTATACAATTTCCTCGGTTATGGAATGGGGTACTGCGCCCAATTAATGTATCAGGCATGTTTTCAGGATGCTCTGGTTTAACCTCGTTAGACCTTTCCAATTTTAATACGGATAGTGTTACTAGTATGGCATACATGTTTGAAAACTGCAATAATTTAACCACTTTAGATGTCTCAAACTTTAACACAGAAAATGTTACCAATATGCGTGGCATGTTTATTGGATGTAATAATTTAACCTCGTTAGACCTCTCCAATTTTAATACTTCCAATGTTAGTTATATGTCAGACATGTTCCATGGATGCCATGATTTAACCTCGTTAGACCTCTCTAACTTTAACACTTCCAACCTTGATCAGATGAATAGAATGTTCAAGGAGTGCCCTGGTTTAACCTATCTGGATCTTTCTAGTTTTAATACCTCAAACCTCGTTTATTATTATGATGTTTTTGCTAATACCAGATTAGGGCATGTGGTTATTGGCGACTCCCTCACCTCTAATATCTCTAACCAAATTATTGCAAGGCGCGACAATGATGGCTATACAGGGTGGCATCATCACGAATTGGTTACTTTTTCCTCTAATATTAGACTACAACCCTCATCGCAGTATACTTTGGCGGGAAATTACATCGCTAGTGGAATGGAAACGGTTCTTAGATTCTATAACAATAACGCATTGGTGGAAGCTAGAGCCGTAGAATATTACGACCATATTGGGACCTTGCCAGCTGATCCATCCCCCAATGCAGGGTATTTGTTTGATGGATGGTTTATTGATGATGTAGAAATTACGGCCCTTACCCGTTATAGATATTCTACCGATCAAAGAGCTGATGCACGATATGAACCGCGTACTTATTACTTATATATGTATAACGCAGGACTGCCCAATAATAGAATAGAGGTTACCTACAACGAACCTATTGGGCCGCTCCCTAACCCCAACCCCCGAAACGGCTATACCTTTACTGGGTGGGATATTGGCGGTACCCCTATTAATGCCAACACCGTATGGAGTTATCCCCACGGCGAATCGGCAAATGCCAATTGGACTGAAAGTAATTACACACTACACTTTGATGCCAACGGCGGAGAAGTAACCACTACTACCCATAACTACGTGTACCGAGAAACATTAGGCTCCCTACCTACCCCTACACGAGAAGATTACGAATTTGAAGGGTGGTATATAGGTGATAACAGAATAGGGACCTACTCAGCCTATAACTACCATAGCGATACCACCGCCGTTGCACGCTGGAGTTATGTGGGCTCGGGGGTAAGGTTATCAATTATTGATAATTATGTAATTGAGATTTACAAAGATCCCGAAGGTCCTACATTAAAAACGGCTCTTCAAAACCTCTCCTCCTCGCAAAAGAGACAAATAACACGTGTATTTTTTGAAGATACTATTAACGCAGAACCAGATTTAAGCCACTTATTCCAAGGATATACGGCATTAGAACACGTAAGTCAGTGGAATGGAGCCTTAAATACCGAATACACCACTAATCTCTCTTCTATGTTTGAAGGATGTAGTACTTTAACATATATATACTTAGACTTGAATACTGAAAGCGCAACCGACCTCTCTTATATGTTTAAAGATTGTAGTGCATTACCCCATTTTACCTTCAATTATAATACCAGTAATGTAACCACTATGCAATCTATGTTTTACAATTGCACTTCGTTATCTACTTTAACCTTTCAAAACTGGGATGTCTCTAATGTGAATCCACTCAGAGGGTTTAACACTATGTTTTTTAGCGTAAGACCTGAAGTGGTATACATAGAAACTGAAACACTTTCTTCTAGTATTTCGAATCAATTGTACCCTATACAGGGAGGCGATTCTTATCCGTTTGGCACGAATTGGACTCAAATTTCAACGGGTGTAACTACTCCCCTTATCCCTCATACTGGTGGCTTTGCCGTGGCTGGGGAGTACCGCGTACTGGGGAATAGTTACACCCTCTCGTTTAATAGTAACGGCGGGGCAGCGGTGCCTCCAATGAGTGTACAATACAACGAAGTGGTAGAATTTCCCACGATAACCCAAGCCAACAAAGTATTGGTGGGTTGGAGTATAGATGGTGAAGTGTACACGGATGGCACCGTCCATTGGCAGTTTATCAGAAATAAAACGGCAGAAGCGGTGTGGGCAACCCGCGTAAGTGCCACCCTACAAGATTCGGTACTCACCATTTTTGAAAATAGTACGGGTACCACATTAAAGGATGCGGTTGCAGCAGCAGTCCCCTATTCGCTTAAATCCTCCATAGCACGGGTAATTATTGAAGCACCTGAACACAGTGCCACCATTGAGGCAGGGACTTCTTTGCAGGCACTATTCTCAAGTTTCAGAAACATGAGAACTATCGAAGGGTTACCCTATATCAATACAGAACACGTAACTAATATGGAATTAATGTTCAGCGGTTGTAATAACCTTACCGCTATAGACCTCTCTGGTTTCAATACTGAAAATGTAACGAGCATGTATGCAATGCTCAAAGGTTGTAATAACCTTACCGCTATTGACCTTTCTAATTTCAATACCCAAAACGTAACGGATATGAGTAGTATGTTCTTCGAATGTAGTAGCCTTACCGCTATAGATCTCTCTCACTTTAATACCCAAAACCTAACTTATATGGCGAATATGTTCGGCGATTGCAGTAGCCTTACCACAATAGATCTCTCTGGTTTCAATACACAGAACGTAACTTCTATAGTTAATCTATTCGGCGATTGCAGTAGCCTTACCACAATAGATCTCTCTAGCTTCAATACCCAGAATATGACGGGCATGTGGTTTATGTTTGCAGGTTGTAGTAGCCTTACCGCCATTGACCTCTCCAGTTTCAACACTGAAAATATTAGGGAGATGGTCAGTATGTTCGAGGGTTGCAGCAGCCTTACCTCTTTAAATATCTCACATTTTAATACGGAAAGTGCAACACGCATGGAAAACATGTTTAAAGATTGCAGTAGCCTTGCCTCTTTAAATATCGCTAACTTTAATACGGAAAATGTAGCAGTCGTAAACGATATGTTTTTGGGATGTAATTCCCTTAACCATGTAGTAATAGGAGACGAGCTCACACAGAATGTTGCCGAACAAATAGTTCCTACAAGTGGGGATGTGTATACTACACCAGGTGTATGGGTGCGTGAAGCCGACCTAGTAGAATCGTCAGCTATCCCTATTAACAGCGAAGGGTATGGAGAAGAAGGGACCTATAGAGCCAAAGCAGATGCTACTTTTCAACTCTCTTTTAATAGCAATGGAGGGACAACAGTAGCCTCTAAAACAGTAGTATACAACGGTTTTATGGGCACACTCCCCATCCCAATCAAATCAGGAAGCACCTTTATGGGATGGTTTATTGAGGAAGTTAGAATTACAGAAACCACCGCATGGACCTATACAGAGGATAAAACCGCCATGGCACGTTGGAGTGCAGGTTTAATGGCCACTGTAACCGATTCTATATTAACGTTGTCGGAACATCCAGATGGAACAACCATTAAGGCGGCTATTGCTTTAGTCCCTTTTGCAGAAAGAGTGCAAATTACCAGAATGGTGATAGAAGCACCCACCAGCGGAGAAATTATACCTGAAGAAGACTTAAGTAATCTGTTTGGCGGCGGTTTGTATAACGAAAGAAAATTTCCTTCATTAAGAATTATTGAAGGTTTTGAATACATTAATACCGAATATGTAACCAACATGTCGGCAATGTTTGCTGGATGTGAATCGTTAGAGTCGGTAAACATTTCCCAATTCAATACCGAAAATGTAACCAATATAGGAGGCATGTTTTACGATTGTGCGTCGTTAACATCACTCTCGCGCTCCCATTTCAACACGAGTAATGTAACCTCTATGAGTGCGATGTTCGATGGTTGTAGCAGTTTAGAGAATATTTCGTTAGAAAATTTCAACACCGAAAATGTAACGGGAATGTTGGCGATGTTTAGCGATTGCCATGCGTTGTCTACACTCAACCTTTCGCATTTTAACACCGCCAATGTGACCATTTACGCTGCTATGTTCCAAAATTGTAATGCGCTAACCTCATTAAATCTTTCTAACTTCAACACTGCAAGAGGTGTGTATATGTATGACATGTTCTCGGGCTGTAGTGCACTCTCCACTTTAAACCTCTCCTCTTTTAATACAAGCAATGTTACCCTCGCAGATGATATGTTTGCACAATGTAATATTGAGCGGGTAATCATAGGCAATAACCTTACCTCAAACATCTCCAACCAATTGTATTCACCTAGTGGCAGCGGTTATATAGTGCCTAGTAAATGGGTACGCGAGTCTGATCAATGGACTTCCACGCGCATTCCGGTGCTTAATGGGTTGGCAGAAGCGGGCACCTACACTGGGCTAGCCCGAACCTACACCCTCCGTTTCGATCTTAACGGTGGCGAAGGGGAAGTAAGCAACAGAACTGTAACCTACAACACCCCTATTGGACCACTGGTAACCCCTACCCACAACGATTTTACTTTCGAGGGCTGGTTTATTAATGGGGAAAGAATATACGATAGCACAATATGGAGATATACCAGCTACCAAATAGCGAGAGCGCGCTGGTCAATTGATATTCCATTTACCAACGTGGTAGCCACACTGCAAGACTCGGTACTTACCGTGCGCGTAGACCCAGCTGGCACCACTTTTAAAGCGGCTATACAAGCCGCTGCTCCAGTAAATGTTAGAAGCCAAATAGCAAGAGTGGTAATTGAAGCCCCAGAAAACGGAGAAGCCATTATTCCTGAAATGGATCTTTCGGGTCTCTTTGGTAGTGTATATACGGATGAACAATTCACTAACCTCCGTTCCATTGAAGGGTTATCTCATCTAAACACCCAGTTTGTAAATAATATGGCAGCCATGTTCATGGGATGTGAAGCATTACCCTCAATAGATATTACAGGATGGAATACACATAATGTAGCAAGTATGAATGGTATGTTTGGATATTGCGAAGCACTCACCACCCTAGACCTCTCCCATTTAAATACCGAAAGGGTAGACGATATGGGGTTCATGTTTACGGGCTGTAGTGCACTTACCGAACTCAATCTCTCCAACCTTAATACCGAGAATGTTACAAGTACAATTTTGATGTTTGCTGAATGTAGCGCACTCACAGAACTCGATCTTTCTAGCTTCAACACCCAAAATCTTACAAATATGGGATCCATGTTTAGCGATTGCAGTAATCTTACCACATTAGATATCAGTAGTTTCAATACTGAAAATGTGGAATACATGATTTATTTGTTTGGAGGTTGTAGTAGTTTAACCACAATAAATCTCTCTAATTTTAATACAAGCAACGCTTTGATGCTCTCTTCGATGTTCGAAGATTGCAGTGCACTCACAGAATTGGATCTTTCTACCTTTAACACCGAAAATGTAACAAACATGAGTGAAATGTTCAGAGGTTGTAGTGCATTAACTTCGTTAGATTTATCTTACTTTGAAACGCCTAGCCTTACTAACATGATGTATATGTTTGATGGGTGTAGTGCATTAACATCGTTAGATATATCTCATTTTAATGCCGAGGATGTATCTAGTTCTAATTCTGTTAACAGCTTTCGCAACTGCAATGCGTTAGAACATGTGGTAGTTTCAAATCACTTGCCTTCACATATAGCCTCTCAAATACTCCCAGCAACGGGTGGTGTGTATGTAACACCAGGAAGATGGGTACGTGAATCTGATGGACTTGAGTCGGCAAATATTCCACTCACTTTCTCCGACAACGTGAGTATAGCAGGAACGTACAGAGCCAAAAGTACTGCCACTTATAGATTATGGCTTAACACCAATACAGGTCATCCTAATACAAGTAAAACAGTTACATTGCACGCTCCAATAGGATCAATCCTAACTCCTGTTAAAAACGGATACGATTTTGCAGGTTGGTATATAGATGACGAAGAAATAACATCCACTACTATATGGACCTATCAATCCAATAAAGCGGCTTATGCACGATGGAGCCCCAAAGTATCGGCAGAATTATTAGGGAATGGGGATCTAGTGATTTCACAAGATGCTGCGGGAACCACCTTGAAGGAGGCCATTCACAATGCAGTAACCCCAATTAATAGAGCACGCGTAGAAAGAGTGGTCATTGAAGAACCTGCTGGTGGAGAATTAATTGTTCCTGAAACTGATCTAAGCAAACTCTTCTCAGATGTTGGCGGACATGATTATTATTTCATTTCCCTACACTCTATCGTAGGGCTTGAACATATCGACTTTAAAGATGTTACCACTATGTCCTATATGTTTGATGGTTGTACCAGACTTACCGCAGTCGATCTCTCTTCTATGAATACCGAAAGTGTTACCTCTATGCGTAGTATGTTCGAAGATTGCAGCAGCCTTACCTATCTTGATTTATTATCTTTCAATACAGAAAGTGTGAGTCTTATGTGGGATATGTTGAAAGGGTGTACCGCCCTTACCTACGTTGATCTTCCCAATTCTGACACTGAAAATTTAACCGATATGGAAGGGATGTTCCAAAATTGTAGTAGTCTAACAACAATTGACCTTTCTAATTTTAACACTGAAAATGTACAGTATTTTACCGATATGTTTGATGGATGTAGTGCATTAACTTCAGTAAACCTTTCCAACATTAATACCCAAAGCCTCACTAGCCATTCAGGTATGTTTGAAGGGTGTACCGCTATTAACTATGTTGTGTTAGGAGATGCCATTAGTGAAGATGTATCTAATCAGATACTTCCTACTACAAATATCCCTTATAGCACCCCTGGCGCGTGGGTACGTGAGGCAGACCAACACGAATCTGCATTCATTCCTGTTACCGGCGGTATGGCAGAAGCAGGTACTTACCATGCCAAATACGGAGAATTTACCGTTATATTTAACAGAAATGGAGGAACGAATGTGAACCCTCCACATATCACGGTAACTTACAATGAAGAAATTGGTGCACTCCCAACCACCACCCGTGTAGACTATAACTTTAGCGGCTGGACCATAGACGACACCCCTATTACCGAAAGCACTATTTGGAACTATACTGAAAACAAAACGGCTACTGCCACTTGGACACCAAAATTCACTTTAGTAACCGCTACCCTACAAGACACCCTGCTCACTATTGAGGAGAGCCCTACAGGCACCTCGCTAAAAGCAGCGATTAATATGGCAGCACCAGGACCTATTGAAAGAATGGCCATTACCAAAGTAGTAATAGTACCTCCTGCCGATGGCTCACAAATTATTCCAGAAGAGAATCTTAGCGATCTCTTCTCTACAGCCATCGTAACAGAAGGGTATATCGTTTTAAAAACAATTGAAGGATTAGAGCACGTGAATACCACTGATGTAACCAATATGGAAGCGATGTTTAAAGGTTGTCAAGCACTCACATCAGTGAATGTTAGCAGTTTTAACACCCAGAATGTGACGAGTATGGCCTCCATGTTTGAAGGATGTGAAACATTAACTACGTTAAATCTCGCCCATTTTAATACCGCATTAGTTATCGATATGGATTTAATGTTTAGTGAATGTAGTGCCCTTACTTCACTAAATATCGCCAATTTCAACACCCAATCGCTACTGTTTTCTCTCGGCGCGTTCTCTTATTGCGACGCCTTGAATCATGTAGTAGTAGGATCGCAAACAGCTGCAAACTTCTCGAATCAAATATTGCCCACAAATGGTGGCATTTACAGCATACCTGGTATGTGGGTACAACAATCGTCGGGTGATGAATCGCTATTGTTACCAGTAAACGATGGAAAAACGATAGCAGGTACTTATCTTGCAAAACATGCCGCATACACCCTTGCGTTTGACCCTAATGGTGGCATAGAAATCGTTGACAATAAAGAGATTGTTTATAACACAGCCATAGGAACATTGACCATTCCAACGCTAGAAGGGTATACTTTCCAAGGGTGGTTTATTGACGATGTAGAAATTACAGAAACTACAATGTGGAGCTATGCAGAAGATAAAACCGCTATCGCGCAATGGAATGCCAATCAGTACAGTCTCATTTTTGAAACCGAAGAAGGGGTAGTAGAAGAGAGAGCTGTAACCTATAATGAGGCCATGGGAACACTACCTGTACCTACACGAACTGGCTACACGTTTGATAGATGGCTTATTGAAGATACCGAAATCTCAAATACTACATTATGGAATTATACCGAAAATAAAACAGCAATTGCGCAATGGGAGGCCAATAACTACACACTCACTTTCGATCCTAATGGAGGTGTAACAACTTTTGATGAACTTGTCGTTACATACCATTCCGCAGTCGGAGATGCATTCCCAATCGCAACCCGCGAAGGATACACTTTCCTATCATGGCTTATTGATGGCAATTTAGTAACCTCAGAATCTGTATGGAATTATGGAGACGATAAAGTAGCAGTGGCACAATGGGAGGCCAACACTTATACGTTAACGCTTGAAGGAGCCGAAGGGGAAGTAATGCCTATGGAAGTAACCTTTGGTAATGCTATTGGCGAACTTCCAACTCCTACCCGATTAGGCTATACTTTCGATAGTTGGGTAATTGGAACGGAGGTCATAACAGCTACCACTATTTGGAACTACGCCAGCGACCAAACCGCTACAACAGAATGGAGTGCCAATACCTATACTTTAACTTTCGATGCTAATGGTGGAACAGAAACCCCTGCTTCATTAACAGTGCTATACGGCGTAAGCATTGGAGTCTTACCAGATTTAACCCGCGAAGGATATATCTTCTTAGGATGGTATAGTAACGATGTGCAGATAATAAGTGAAGATCTTTGGAATTATCCTATGGATCTAACAGTAGAAGCACGTTGGCAAGCGAATACTTATATTCTAGATTTCGTAGTTAATAACGGTTGGGCAGACATTTCTTCAATGCCTGTAATATTTGGTGATACTATCGGAGCGTTGCAAATGGCATACCGCGAAGGTTACACTTTTAACAGATGGATGATAGGAGATGAAGAGATTACCTCCGCCACCGTTTGGAATTACACCGCAAACCAAACTGCAAATGCAGAATTTACCGCCAACACCTATACTTTAGCATTCAATGCCAACGGAGGCACGCCTAACCCAGCAGGTATGGAAGTAATCTATGATAATACGATCGGAATGTTACCAACTATTACCCGCGAGGGATACACCTTAGAGGGCTGGTTTATAGGCGAAGAACAAATTAGCGCATATTTTACTACTTGGGATTACACCACAGACCAAACCGCCATTGCGCAATGGGCAGCTAACACTTACTTTTTAGCTTTCGATGCCAACGGTGGCACTCCTAACCCAGCAGATATGGAAGTAATCTATAATAATGCTATCGGAATGTTACCAACCGTTACCCGCGAAGGTTACACCTTTGAGGGATGGTTTATAGGAGAAGAACAAATTAGCGCATATTTTACTACTTGGGATTACACCACAGACCAAACCG
>CAYJOY010000047.1:10123-10414 GCA_964371885.1 uncultured Lentimicrobiaceae bacterium
TTTTTAGCTTTCGATGCCAACGGTGGCACTCCTAACCCAGCAGATATGGAAGTAACCTTTGATAATGTTATCGGAACGTTGCCAACAGTATCACGCGAAGGTTACACCTTCAGTGGCTGGTTTATAGGCGAAGAGCAAGTTACAGAAACAACTGTTTGGAATTATGCCTCCAGCAGGCTCGCAATAGCGCGTTGGACAACTGGCGAGTACACCCTTGCTTTCAATATCAACTATGTGGGCGGCACTAACCCTGCCAACATTGCCATTGACTTCGATGCCGCTATCGGCACA
>CAYJOY010000048.1:0-4395 GCA_964371885.1 uncultured Lentimicrobiaceae bacterium
GGTTTGGGAAAAACCATAAGCAATTCGGTGTTTGTTGTCGATTTAGCCAAAATGCCCCACTTACTCATGGCAGGGGCTACAGGGCAAGGTAAATCGGTGGGGCTTAATGCTATTATTGCGTCGCTTCTTTATAAAAAACACCCTGCTGAGTTAAAATTTGTATTAGTAGACCCTAAAAAAGTGGAATTCTCACTCTTTTCTACTATCGAAAATCACTATTTAGCTAAGTTACCCGATACCGACGACCCTGTAATTACCGATACTAAAAAGGTGGTACAAACCCTTAACTCTTTGTGCAAAGAGATGGATATGCGCTACGATCTTTTAAAAGCAGCAAAAGCGAAAAATATAAAAGAGTACAATGCAAAATTCTGTGCGCGAAAGCTATCGCCCACTTTTGGACACCGCTATCTCCCTTATATTGTGCTTATTATTGATGAGTTTGGCGATTTAATTATGACTGCGGGGCGCGAAATAGAGGTGCCCATTGCTCGTTTAGCACAGTTGGCTCGTGCCATAGGGATACATTTAATAATAGCCACGCAGCGGCCATCGGTAAATATTATTACCGGAACTATTAAAGCCAACTTCCCGACAAGGTTAGCTTTTAGGGTGTCGTCGAAAATAGACTCGCGTACCATCTTAGATAGTAGCGGTGCCGACCAGCTTATTGGCCGTGGCGACTTACTGCTCTCTACTGGTAGCGATTTAATACGCTTGCAGTGTGCCTTTATAGATACCCCAGAAGTAGAAAGGATAGCACAGTTTATTGAAGAGCAACAATCGTATTTTGAAGCGTTTATGTTGCCAGAATTTGTGATAGAAGATAAAAAAGGGGGGGCATTAGACGACGATTTTGGCGACTCTTCGGAGATAGATCCCATGTTTATGGAAGCGGCAAGAATAGTAGTGCAAGGGCAATTGGGTTCCACATCGCAAATACAAAGAAAGCTCAAGTTAGGATATAATCGCGCAGGAAGAATTATGGATCAGCTAGAAGAATTTCAAATAGTAGGTGCATCGGCGGGAAGTAAAGCGAGAGAGGTGAAGGTGAAAACCAACGAAGAATTGAACGCTATTTTTCTTAAAATGGGCCTCTTTTAGCGTCTACTCGCCTAAGTAATTTCATTGTTAAAGTCGTAGAAATCAAAGTTATGAAAAAATTAAAAGAAAAAATCTTGTTTGTATGTTTAGGTAATATTTGCCGTTCGCCTGCTGCCGAGGGGGTGTTAAGAAAAATGGCAGAAGATAGAAAGATGGGAGCTTTATTAGAAATAGACTCGGCAGGTACTTATGGTGGTCATGCGGGCGAACCTTCAGATTCAAGAATGCGCGCCACGGCATATAATAGAGGTTACCAGTTAACTCATCGTTCGCGGCAAATCGTTACTTCCGATTTTAATTATTTCGATAGAATAATAGTGATGGATAATAGTAATTATAGAAACGTAGCAAGGATAGCGCCCAAAAATGCAAGTGCCAAAATTGAGATGTTCTGTTCGTATTGCAATTATCATCCACAATATCAGGAGGTTCCCGATCCGTACTATGGTGGTGAAAAAGGGTTTGAGTTAGTGATAGATTTAATGGAGGATGGATGTAGTGCAATTTTAGATACTATTTCTGTTTAATAAAAAAAAGAGACGCTGAAGAAGGTCTCTTTTTTTATCCTATTTGTTGTTTCATGTACTATTCGCTCTTATTTTTTAGGAACAGATTGTAATTTCATTTTTTCCTGATGCTGTTGGCGTTGTTGGTGCTGTTTAGCAATTACTTTTTGTCTTACTTCGCGTTCTACTTCATACATTTTTAAAATTTCGTTGGCTGTTAAATACTCACTAAATTTTTGGTAATATTTCTCTTTAATACTTTGTATCTTAGCTGCTCTTTCAAAGTTATGCTCGATCTGTTTTTGTGCCTCCTCATCGGTTAAGGCAGTATCGGCTTTTTTATACAACTTTTTAGAACCTAATGTAGATAGTTCGAGATGATAAGCGGTATACTGCTCTCTAAATTTCGCTGCTTCCTCCTCGTTGAGCGCAAGCTCTTTAATAATTTCTTCGGTTTGTACGCGGGTAAATTCTTTTCTTAGTTCTTGCTTGTTGGGCGCTTGGGCTGCCAGTGAACTTATTGCTAAAAGTAAGCAAATGGCTAAAAACGTTTTTTTCATAATTTTAGACTTTAAGTGAACTTTTTGAGTTCTTGTTAATATTAAATGGTTAGTATTCTGTTAAATAAATATCGTTAACTATATCTTCTATGCTTTCCAATTCCTCTTCGTAATACATATTGTCTATCATAGCAGTGAGTTCATCAAGTTCTTCGTAGCTTAGCTCTGTGAGGAAGGTGTCTAATGTTATACTCTCTTTAGCGGGTAGAATAAATAAGGAGGCAATGGCCATACATGCTACCGCAGCGCATGCCACTACTCCCCAGCGGAGCCATCTATTTTTTACAATGGCACGCTTGCGTGTTGCTAACACTACCGTTTCATCTGTTATTCTATCAAAGAATTGATCATCGACGGTGTAGGGCATCGTTTTTCCAATGTTATCAAAATCAAAGTTTTTCATAGCTCATGGTTATAAATTTAACATATAGTTTCTAATTTTCTCTTGTGCGTAATGATACGCAGTTTTCAATGTTCCCGTTCTTTGCCCTGTAATTTCAGCAATTTCTTCATATTTAAGTTCGTCATAATAGCGGAGTGTAAATGCAATGCGTTGTTTTTCGGGAAGAAGGAGTATTGCTTTTTGAAATTGCACCTCCATTTCTTGGTAATTAATAGTGTGTTCATCTTTTAATATTTCTATTAAAAAATGGCTGCTATCAATAGAGGCGGTTTCTATTTTCTTTTTGTTATATAGTCTGATACACTCGTTGGTAGCAATCTTAAATATCCATGTTTTAAGGGTGCTCTGTTCCGAGAAATTATGAATGTATCGAAACACGTTAATGAAGGTCTCTTGCAATAGGTCTTGCGCATCTTCTTCACTAACTACTAAGCGACGAATATGCCAGTAGATAGGCTTGCGGTATTGTTGCATGAGCAACCGAAACCCTTGTTCCACTGTATGCTTTGTACGCAACAGCTGTAGTAAGTATTGATCTGTTATTTCCATTCTCTTCTGAACCATATTCACTAAGAACTCACTTTTTGCGAAAAGTTATATTAGGTTGGTGTTTTTATTTCAAAAAAATGTTATCTTCGCGATTCTAATTTTAAACCTCTTATTAATGGAAAAAACAGATTTTCTTATTGATTATTACACAGGAACAGGCGGTTCGCAATATATAGCAGAGCAGTTAGCAGAGCGTTTTCGCTCTCTAGGAAAAGAGGTGAGGGTGCGTCGAATTGTAAGAAAGCACATAGAACCGCAATCGCTTGAGAATGTTGGCTGTTACATTTTGATATTTGCAGTGCATGCTTTTAATGCCCCTAAACCAGTAGGGGAGTGGGTAAGGGCTTTGCGTGGTAACAATACCCCGGTGGCCATTATATCGGTGTCGGGAGCAGGCGAAGTAATCACCAACACGGCGTGTAGAAGAAGGACTAGGTTATTACTGAAAAAAAGAGGCTTTAGCTTCCAATATGAAAATATGGTGCAAATGCCTAATAGCTGGATAGCGGTTCCCAAAAAACAACGTCTATTTAGCATGATTAATAAGATGCCTGCCAAAATAGAAGAGATATTCAACGATATTGTTCAAAAAAGAAAAAAAAGAAATAAAACCTACTGGTTCGATATTTTCCTTTCGGCATTAGCGGTGAACGAACAAAAGGTAACCCCTAAGTTTGGAGAAAAGATAGTGGCCTCATCGCAATGCGTTCAGTGTGGATTATGTGTAAACAACTGCTGCTCATCGAATATTACGTTTTATAAAACACGAGTGGCCTTTAGTAACCAGTGCGAAATGTGTTTGGGCTGTATTTATGGTTGCCCACAAAAAGCATTAACCGCTACGTATGGTGCTTTTCAGGTAGCCAAAGAGGGGTACGATATTAAGAAGATGATTAAGGAAAATTTAGATTAACAATTATTCACTAAATAGATAATATTATGGATGCTATTACAATGATTAAAGAACGGAGAAGCGTTCGGAAGTACACTAATGAGAAGGTGAGCCGCGAGCTTATGACCGAGGTTGTAGACTTGGCGCGCTGGGCACCTTCGTGGGCGAATTTCCAAATAGCCCGTTACACCATCATCGATAATGAGGAGATTATTCAACGCATTGCCAACGAGGGTGTACACAATTTTTCGTACAATACAGGTACGCTCAAACGGACGCAAGGGATTGTAGTGCTGAGCTACGTGCTAGGAAAAAGTGGTAAAAAGGGGGACGATGACGGATATGTTACCCAAAAAAATAACGAATGGGAAATGTTTGATG
>CAYJOY010000048.1:4405-7026 GCA_964371885.1 uncultured Lentimicrobiaceae bacterium
AACATTTTGTTTAGCGGCTCATGCAAAAGGGGTTGGAACTTGTATATTCGGAATTATAGATGACGAGTTTATAGGAAAACTGATACAGTTGCCAGAAGAGGAAACGGTAGCAGCCATCATCTCGTATGGATTTGAAGAGGGAGAGCACGCAAAACCCACCCCAAGAAAAGAGAAAGAAGAGCTATTACGATTTGTTTAATAACCTAAAAAATATAAAAATGAAAAAAGTAACATTACTATTACTAGCACTTGTGCTCTGTTTTAACACCACATTTGCTCAAGAACCGAAAAGTGATAATAACAATAAAATTGTCATTCTATGGACCAGCGACGATCCGATGATTGCGAAACGTATTGCTTTCCCCTATCCTCACAATGCACTCAAAAAAGGGTTGTACGAAGAGGCTACCCTCATTGTTTGGGGCCCTTCTGCAAAACTCCTCGCAGAAGATAAGGAACTTCAAGAAATGATTCAGAAAATGAAAGCAGATGGCGTAATTGTAGAGGCTTGCCTCGCCTGTTCCGATGCGTATGGTGTAACAGAAAAACTTAAAGAACTTGGTATAGATGTGAAATATTTAGCAGTGCCACTAACCAACTACCTAAAAGAAGATTATAACGTGTTGACTTTCTAAAAAAAGGAAGCTAAACAAAAAACTAAGCGGCACCTACAGAAGATGAGGTGCCGCTTTACTTTTTAACGAATGCTCTATGAGTAAAAAATCGCTATGTTACAATTTACTAACACTCGAGGCATCGCTTGTCTCTACTGTTACAGTAGCATTTCCTTGGTATTCTAAAGTAGAAGCATCGGTTAACTTGCCTGTAATAGATTCATTAACAGAAATTTTTGCACTGCTCGCGTCAGATAGATCTACTTGTAATTGTTGGCAAACAAAACCTGTACCTCTCATACTGCTAGCATCAGAAAGTTTCATTTCACAAAGTTGTGTACTGCCCGAAATATTCAAACTTGAAGCATCGGCACACTCTAACATTACTTTTGTATCTGCTTGAATGTCCCCTTTAAAAGAGGAGGCGTTGGTGCATTTTAATGTAATTTGGTTGTTAGCTTGTACATTGCCGTTAAAAGATGAGGCATCCTTTAATGTAATTTCGTAATTCGGAAAGTATGCCAATGTTTCCTCTATTGTTACGGTGCTCGCATCTTCAGCAGTTATTTCATCATATTGCGAGTTGGACACCGTTACGGTAACATCATAATTTTCGTATCTATATTTTTCATTTAATGATACAGATAGATCATCATCGTCGTTGCTTACTATTACGTAAGGCATAATGCTTTCATTGGCTTCAATAACAATAGTCCCTTTCTCCATTTTATCGGAGAATATTAATTGAATGGCCGACTCTACTTTAATTTCTGTAGCTACTTGCGAAACGTGGTGTGTTTCAGATATCTTAGGTCCCTTACTCTTAATTTCTGAACAAGAGGCGAATAAAAGTATTAAAGAAGTGGCAAATAATAAAAATTTCATAAATCTTTTTTTAGTAATTAATATCGACGAAAACGAAGTTCTTATTGCTTTATTGTGATAATTTTCGCAATGCAAAAAAAAGAGGAAATCCAGCGATCTCCTCTTTTAGAACTTATAACAATGCTTTAGGGGACATCTAATAATTCCCCATCGATTTTATAATAATAATTAATATGGACAAAAAATCTCTGTTTTACCCACCTTTGAGCGATATATTGGCATCTTTTCCCCATTTTTATCATCACATAGCACGCTATGCTCTTCAAAAAATGAGAAAAATCTACTCAATATCTTATCTCAAATCTGGGCAAAGCAATTTTTAGAAGTCCCCTTTATTAATATCTGTCAATAGCATTTAAATCTTCGTATGCCACTTTAAGACGTTTTACCATGTTGGTTTCGCCAGCTCGCAAGAAAGCGCGTGGGTCGTAGTATTTTTTGTTAGGTTTATCGTCGCCTTCTGGGTTGCCAATTTGCCCTTGTAGGTAGGCTTCGTTTTTTCTGTAGTATTCCATAACACCATCGCAGAAAGCCCATTGCGTATCTGTATCAATGTTCATTTTTACCACACCATAATCGATAGATTCCTTAATTTTAGCAGGTTCCGATCCGCTACCACCATGGAAAACGAAATTCACACAGTTGGGGGCAGTTCCAAATTTTTCCTCTATGTAACGTTGAGAGTTATGTAAAATAATAGGCTCTAGTTTCACATTCCCTGGTTTGTAAACACCGTGTACGTTTCCAAATGAGGCTGCTATGGTGAAGTTAGGGCTAATTTTAATCAACTCTTCGTATGCGTATGCTACATCTTCGGGTTGCGAATATAGTTTAGAACTCTCTACGTGACTATTGTCAACGCCATCCTCTTCGCCGCCAGTAATCCCTAACTCTATTTCTAAAGTCATCCCTATTTTGGCCATTCTGGTAAGGTATTGTTTGCAAATGTCGATGTTTTCAACCAATGTCTCTTCCGATAGGTCTAACATGTGAGAACTAAAGAGTGGTTTTCCTGTTTCTTCGTAAAACTTTTCGCCAGCATCTAACAAACCATCTATCCAAGGCAATAATTTCTTAGCAGCGTGGTCGGTGTGAAGAATAACAGGAATGCCGTATAATTCA
>CAYJOY010000048.1:7036-9689 GCA_964371885.1 uncultured Lentimicrobiaceae bacterium
CCAGCAATAGCTCCAGCAATAGCCGCTTTTTCGTTTTCGTTTTTTAATCCTTTACCCGCGTTAAAGTGGGCACCACCATTTGAGAATTGAATAATAATAGGAGTGTTTACCTCTTTGGCTACTTCTAGCACCGCATTTGCAGAGTTCGATCCTACTATATTAACAGCAGGGATGGCAAATTTTTCCTCTTTAGCAATAGCAAAAATGGTTTGCACATCACTACCAAAAACAACACCGGGTTTTACTTTTGAAGATATTTTATTCACGTTTTTTTATATTTAATTTTTAACAATTTTTTGTGTAAACCAGCTATTATTTGCTTTTACTCTTGCTATGTAAATGCCTCTTTGTAAAGAAGAAAGATTGATTTGAGTGTCGTTACCTGAAACAGTTTCAGTAAGCATTAATTTGCCGGTAATATCATATAGCTCGTAGCTTTCTAAATTTGCAGATGCAATAATAACCACATCTGTTGTTGGGTTTGGATAGATTTTTACCGGGTTGCTAGCTTCTGTAATAGAAGAACTGCCGCCAGTAGTTTGCCCTGCATTAATAGGAGTGTTAGGAGTTGCATTATAAGCTAATTGACTAACGGTTGCATAATAACCATTTTCAGCGTCGCCAGCCACAGTTACTTCTGCCCATCCGTAATGGATAGTTCCGCTATAATCAAATCTAAATCCCATATATGTACTAGTTCCAACTGCAGTTAAAAGTTCATCTGTCGCATAGTTTTGTATGGTGGCATCACCAGCACCAATCCAGTTTCCGTTAGTGCCAATACTAGTCCCTTCGGTTAGTGCCATGGCAAAATCCCAGCCTTCTTCCTCTGTACCTGCTGCCCAAACGTTGTTATGTGCACCATAGTCATAATAATAGAAGTAGCCCCAATCCACGTCAAACTCAGGAGTTCCATCATTGTTAAAATCTAACGCAAAAGTTTCTACACCTTCACCAGCAATAACAGATCCAACGGTTACTTGCGCTTTAGCAGCAAAGCAGAAAGCTATAGCTGCCATAAAAATTGTAAATTTCTTCATAAATAAATATGTATTAAGTTAAAAATTTGTTTTGGCAAAATTACAAAAAAATATGTAGGAATCCCCTTTTTTCGCAATTTGCTCAAATATTTTTTTATTCGTTTGTTATTTAGGTAGTTATATAAAAGTTAGGTGTTGATATATTTTTATGCAGATATAGTAAAAAAAATGCTAAATTTGCCACTTATTATATAATAGTTAAACAGGTTGTAAAGCCATAATTTATATGCTTATGTTTCATGATATTAGATTTTATACAATCGATTTGTTAAGCAGTATAGGTTTGAGTGGAGAGTTGCTCAATTTCATTACAGGAATTCTCCTTTTTGCCTTAGTAACACTGTTAGTAATAGCTACATATTACGTGGTTCGAGTTATTTTAGGAGCTATAGTAAGGGTAACAATGGGAAAAAAAGGTACACAATGGAGGAAGTATCTCCACCAACAAAAAGTGTTTCTTTATCTCTCATTAATTGTAACCTTATTAATTACTCGCTCTCTGGTAAATGACGTGTTTGTTGAAAACTCCACCGGGAGTGCTCTGCTCAACACGGCATACCAACTAGCAATAACCCTTTCGTTTACTCTAATAATTACATCATTTTTAGGAGCATTGGTAATTATTCTTTCAGAAAAAGAGGCCACAAAAGACAAGCCCATAAAGAGTTATTCGCAAGTAGTTTCAATAATAGTATGGGGAATTTCCATTATTATAGTGGTTTCTATTCTTTTAGGGAAATCTCCAACCGTGTTTTTGGCGGGTTTAGGAGCCTTCTCGGCAGTGTTAATGTTGGTGTTTCAAGACCCGATACTAGGGTTTGTAAATAGCTTGCAAATATCTTCTAACGACTTGCTTAGAAATGGTGATTGGATAACAATGAATCAGTTTGGAGTAGATGGAACGGTGTTCGAGATTAACCTCACCTCTGTGAAAGTACTCAATTTCGATAATACGGTTTCTACCATTCCTGTTCGACAGTTAGTGTCGGGCTCGTTTCAAAATTGGCGCCAGATGGGAGAATCGGGGGCAAGAAGAATGAAACGGTCGGTAAGCATCGATGTCTCTTCTATTCAGTTTTGTACTCAAGAGATGATAGAAAATTTTAAGAAAAATGATCTCCTAAAATCGTATATAGATAGCAGAGATATAGAACTAAAAGAGAGAGGTATAAGCCCGCTCCCTAAAACAGAAAGTATGACCAACCTAGAGTTGTTCCGTGCTTATTTGAGAATTTACTTGAAAAATAATAGCGATATCAGTCAGAAAAACATAATACTAGTTCGAGAACTTTGTCCTAATGAGCATGGCCTCCCAATTGAAATTTATTGTTTTACCTCAACCACTGCTTGGATTGAGTATGAGGAGATTCAGGCACGTGTACTCGACCATTTTTATGCTGCACTCCCTTACTTCGGATTGATTGCACACCAAAGAGATAGAGTGAATATGGCTCCTCTAAATTAAATCAGAAAAAAATAACCCTAATAAAATAGCATTTATGATTGCTGAAACAAGACTATTAATAGAAAAAAAACAAGGATTTCGCGTAGAAGCTGAAGCTTTGAGAAAAGAATTGAATCAAAATTTAAAATTAAAATTAGAAAGTTTACGC
>CAYJOY010000048.1:9699-9973 GCA_964371885.1 uncultured Lentimicrobiaceae bacterium
TGGTTTATGATGTTTTTAACATTGAGACGTCGGTGTTAGAAAAAGCTAAAGAGACGATATTCTCGGAACCCGTTGTAGATCAATTTATAGATGAGTCGTCGCTTAAGAACATTCCCAGTGCTTCGTTTGCAATAGAGGCATTACCAGGGCAGTTCGACCAACGTGCCGATAGCGCCTCGCAATGTTTACAGTTGATAGCACCAACATGTCAAGCTATTGTAAAATGTGGAAAAATAATTATACTAGATGATTCGGTAAACGAAGCCGATTTAAC
>CAYJOY010000048.1:9983-10394 GCA_964371885.1 uncultured Lentimicrobiaceae bacterium
TATTAAAAAATATTGCATTAATGAAGTGGAGGCTCGCGAGAAAAACATGGAGGTGCTTGATGCTACCGAAAATGTAACGGTAAGCGAAGTGCCTGTTTTTAAAGGTTTTATTCAATATTCAGAAACAGAAATAGCAGAGTTTCGTAGCGAATTAGGTCTGGCCATGTCGTTGGAAGATATTCTATTTGTTCAAAATTATTTTAAAACAGAAGAACGCGATCCCACAGAAACAGAGATAAAAGTATTAGATACTTATTGGAGCGACCATTGTATACATACTACATTCGAAACAGCGCTTACTAACATTACTTTTGCCCCATCTGTTTTTCAGGAGCAATTGCAGAATGCCCTAAATCAATATGTTGAATTAAGGAAAGTGGTGCATGGCGAACGTAAAGCGATGACTTTAAT
>CAYJOY010000049.1:0-1058 GCA_964371885.1 uncultured Lentimicrobiaceae bacterium
GAACCGATGTATCGATAAAGCTAGAGACGATAAGTGTAGCGCTGAATGAAAATAGTTCTTTTACAATTACAAAGTTTGCTCTTAAGGATGGAATCCATCGGCAAAATAGCCAGAGCAATATTACTCTAAAGATTACTAGTGAGAGTTGTTGGGCTGCAATTGCCCAGTATCCAAACCCATTGAGAGCCATATATAGAGTAATGGCTGCGGAGAGGATGGCACTTATTATATTGGACGAGGAGAGGTATTTAAATTTCAGGTCTCGAAGGAGAATGATATTTGGGACAATGCCGAAGGAGCTAATAACAATAGCCAGGAATAGCACCCTTGCCAAAGTGCACAACAGCGGGATATTGAAATAGTTAGCAATTGCAGGAGCCGAAAAAAAGAGGATAAGATAGAGTGAGGTGCTTATTAATATATTGAAATAGAAAACGGCCGAATAATCTTTTTGTGTGTTGTTTTTTCTGCGTACCATAGCGGAGGTAAACCCGCTATCTACCAAAATTGTACTCAGCATGGTAAACATGGCCAATGCTGCGATGTAGCCGAAGTCTTCTTTTGAAAGGAGACGCGCTGTGATAATACCTACAATCAAGGCCACTACTTGTACACCCACCTTATCGAGGGCATTCCATATTAATGAATGAGCTGTGGCTTTTTTTAAGTTAGACATGTCGATTTTTAGCTACTCCAATGAAAGTTCTATAACGCCATTTTCTTGCGGTTATTACCATCGTGAATTTTAAAAAAATAGGTTATTCAAAAAGTCGAGCACTATTATTCCCTAGTTATTTTGAGATTGTTTAGTAAGGGAACTCTTCACCTTGGTCAATTCGGTCGCTAGGGGCATTGAGTTCTGTAGATATGTCGTTGTTCATTTTCGACTCCATGCTTATGAAGCTACTATTTTGTGAAATCCCTGCTGAGGATGAGTAGTTGGTGCTACTATCATCTAAGTAGTGGGTAAGCCCTTCATTCACATCGCAGAATTTGGTATATTTGCTAATGAACTTCATTCTTATATTATCGGTAGAGCCGTGTGTATTTTTTAGTAA
>CAYJOY010000049.1:1113-2280 GCA_964371885.1 uncultured Lentimicrobiaceae bacterium
CTTCAAAAGTATCGAACTTATAATATTCTGGGCGATAAATAAACATTACTTGGTCGGCATCTTGTTCTATAGATCCCGATTCACGCAAGTCGGATAATTGCGGACGTTTGTGGGTACCTACGGCGCGTGTTTCAACGGCACGCGACAGCTGCGACAGCGCAATAACTGGCACATCTAAATCTTTTGCCAATGCTTTCAGCGAGCGGGAAATGTAACTAATTTCCTGTTCGCGGTTCCCTTTCCCTTTCTCGCCATCGTTAGCCCCTTGCATTAGCTGTAGGTAATCGACTATTATAAGTTGTATATCGTATTGATTTTTCAGACGGCGGCACTTCGCCCTTAAGTCGAACACCGACAGCGACGGGGTATCGTCAATAATAAGGTTAGGGGTATTTAGTTTTCCAATTTTATCGGCTAGCTGCACCCATTCTTCATCGTTGAGTTGCCCTTTCGCTATTTTGTCGGAGCTGATACCCGACTCTATGGAGAATAGGCGGTTTACGATTTGGGCCGCGCCCATCTCTAGCGAGAAGAATGCTACTGGTTTTTCGAAGTCGATAGCGGCATTTCTTGCTATAGATAACACGAACGAGGTTTTACCCATACCTGGTCTAGCTGCAATAATAACGAGATCTGACTTTTGCCATCCTCCCAAAAACTTATCAACGCTAGCAATACCTGTAGGCACCCCTACAATGGAGGTGTCTAAATCTTTCATAGCCATGAGTTCTTCGAGGGCTTTGCGGGCCACTTCGCCTAACTCTTTGCTATCTTTCTTAAAATTTTGCTGAATAATACCGAAGAGTGCTCCTTCTGCCTTGTCCATAAGGTCGAGCACATCTACCGACTCGTCGTATGCCTCCTTTATAATATCGTTACATTCTACTATAAGTTTTCGGAGGATAAATTTTTCTGTTACTACGCGTGCGTGATATTCGATGTTGGCTGCTGAAGCTACCCTATTGGTTAGCGATGCTAAATACGCAGCACCACCCACCGTTTCCAATTGTTTGCTTTTACGCAATTGATTGGTAACAGTGAGCAAGTCTACTGGTTCTTGTTTATCGTAAAGAGATCGTATTGCAGAATAGATCTGTTGATGTGCTTCTCTATAAAACATGTCGGGGAGTAAGAAATCTACTACCAATTCTAGCGAATCGGAGGAGA
>CAYJOY010000049.1:2290-10249 GCA_964371885.1 uncultured Lentimicrobiaceae bacterium
GGAGGAGATGAGTACAGCGACCAACACTGCCGTTTCAAAATCTAAACTCTGTGGCGTTAATTTTCCCGTAACACCCAAAGTAGCTTCTAATGTATTGTAATTTAACTTATCTGCTTTCTTTTGGGTAATACGATTCTGTGCCATGGTTGTTTATGGAAAATAAAATATAGTAAAGAACGAAAAAAGCGAGAAAATTATACTTTTATCTCAACATTAACACCGCTAGGAAGCTCTAATTTCATTAAAGCATCGATAGTTTTTGTGGTGGTTCCGTAAATATCTAACAAACGTTTGTAAGTAGACAATTCGAACTGCTCTCTCGATTTTTTGTTAACGAAAGTTGCACTGTTTACTGTAAAGATTTTTTTGTGTTTTGGAAGTGGAATAGGCCCTACTAAAACAACTTTGTCATCTTTTACCGCGTTGATAGTTTTAACGATTTTTTCAGTTGATTTGTCCACTAATGTGTGGTCAAACGATTTTAATTTAATTCTAATTCTGTGACTCATTTTTATATTTTAAAAACAGTTTTTCGTTTATTTTTCTTGGTTTAAAACGGGCTGCAAAATTACTATTTTTTTTGACACCGTAGACCCTGTTGTTTCTTTTTTTTCAATATTCGTAATTTTATTTATACTTAACTGATTTGTTGGCAAATAAAAGGAGGCTTCGTCAATATAGTAGATTTAATAGCGGTATTACTTCTAGGTACAATATTGCTGCGCATGCGTAAATGTAGGCAAATATTTTTCTATTTTTACGCAAAACTCATGAATTTGATGATGAGCTATTGGCAGAATATCCAATTTGGCTTCATTTTTCAAAAAAAAATAGTACCTTTGCGATGCTTTTTAAAGCACTTACATTATTTGTAATTTTCTTAAAACAAAAAACTTATGAAAAATAAAATTTTATTTTCACTACTAACTTTTGCTTTTATCTTTACTGCGCACTTCTCTTTACATGCAGAAACGGCAACTCCTGGGGAGGAAAAAATCACTTTTCATGTCAGAGATTCTAAAGACAGCAAGGTTTACCTCACTATTACTTTCCGCGAAAAGTTAATGCTTGTAGACTCTGCTTTTGCCGAAAAGCCAGGTATTTTCACCTTTCAAAACACCACCGAATACCAAGAGGGGATGTACTCGTTGGTTTCGGAACAAAAGAAGTTGTATCTTAATTTTATTGTTGACAAGGATAAGGACTTCACCTTTCATTTAGATACTACCAGCGATATTCGTAGGGTTACAGTAGAGGGTTCGCCAGAGAACAGCGAAATGCTACGCTTTCAGCACAAAAATGTGGAGATGGCCGAGGCTCTTAAAAAATTAACCACTAAGAAAAATTCTTTTAATGCAGAAACAGAAAAAGATAGTATTGAGGCTTATGACCAAAAAATTAGAGACACCCACAGTTCGATGCTCGATTTTATTGATGAACTGATAGCGGAAAACCCCAGCTACCTATTCTCTAAGCTGCAAAAATCTTTTAAAGAGATTGAGCTTCCTGAGGCACCACTCCTTGCTGATGGCAAACCCGATCAAGCTTTCCAATACCACTATTATATGAACCATTTTTGGGATAATTTCGACTTAGCCGACCAGCGCACCATATATCTTCCCTCCTTTGAACCTAAAGTAGAAGAATACTTTAAACGTATGCTATGGAACAGCGACGTAGATACACTCTGCAAATATGCGGATATTGCAATAGCAAAAGCCACCGATACTGTGGTTTACCGTTTCTTTGTTGAATGGCTCTCCTATCAACTTGAAAGCAGCAAAGTGATAGGGCACGATAAAGCTTTTGTTCATATTGCTAAAAACAATCAATTAAAAGGAAAATGTACTTGGATGGATGAAGAATTGATAGTTAAATACGAAAAAAGGGTAAAAAAGCTAGAACCTCTCTTAATTGGGCAGCCTGCGGTGGAACTCATTATTCCAGATACTACCCAATCTGACGATTATAACAAATGGATATCGTCGCATAAATTACCTCACAAGTATGTGATTCTATGGTTCTATGATCCAGAGTGTGGCACATGTAAAAAAGAGTCGAAACAGTTAAAACTATTGTACGATTCTGTTTCTTTGGCTGGAACAAGAAACTTTGAAGTATACGGTGTTTCTAGCGAAGCCGATATTAACCGATGGAAAAAATATCTTCGCGAGATGGACTACTCTTGGATTAATGTTGGGGGAATGAAAGCCAATGTTGATTACCTTGATGTTTACAACATTTACGAATTAGGAAATCCACAGATGTACATATTGAACGAAAAACGGGAGATTATCCTTAACAAACGGATTGATATGTTTGCCATTCCACAATTTTTAGAGCGTTACGAGGAGTTGGAAAAAGCGAAACAAGAGAAGTTAAAACAATAGAGAAACTGACACAAAACAGTGGTTAGATGATGGACGAAGAGATAATGAACGAGGAGGAGTTTTCGCAAGAAACCCCTACTGAAACTACAGAAGAAAAGAGCACTTTACATAACGTTATTCATGTACAGTCGATGTTTAACAACTATTTCATCGATTATGCATCATATTGTATATTAGACAGGGCTATTCCCGATATTTTAGATGGATTGAAGCCTGTACAGCGTCGTATTTTTCATTCAATGTACGAGTTAGAGGATGGGCGTTACAACAAGGTGGCCAATATTATAGGTAATACCATGAAGTATCACCCCCACGGCGACATGTCGATTGGTGATGCCATTGTTAATTTAGGGCAGAAGCAACTTATGATAGACACGCAGGGGAACTGGGGGAGCACTCTTACTGGCGACTCGGCGGCAGCCTCGCGTTACATTGAGGCACGCCTCTCTAAGTTTGCCCTCGAGGTAGCCTTTAACCCCAAAACGACAGCCTGGAAAATGTCGTACGACGGAAGAAACAAAGAGCCGATAGCACTTCCTGTAAAATTCCCCCTACTCCTTACTCAAGGGGTGGAGGGTATTGCTGTGGGGCTCACCACTAAAATACTACCTCATAACTTTATAGAGTTGATAGATGCCTCTATTGCTATTTTAAAAAACCAACCGTTCGAAATTTTCCCCGACTTCCCATCGGGTGGCACCATCGATGTGGCCAAGTATAACAAAGGGATGCGAGGCGGCAAGATTAGAAACCGTGCTAAAATATCGATAGTTGATAAAAAAACATTGATGATTACCGAAATCCCTTTCGGAACCACTACCTCAGCACTCCTCGCCAACTCTATTGCCCCTGCTATTGAAAAAGGGAAACTGAAAATAAAAAAAATAGATGACAATACTGCCGAGAAAATAGAGATTGTACTTCATCTCCAACCCAATGTTTCGCCCGACCAAACCATAGATGCCCTTTACGCATTTACCAACTGCGAAATGTCGTACTCGCCCACTGCTTGCGTTATTCATGAACGGAAACCACACTTCCTTTCGGTTGACGAAATACTACGAATTAACACCAACAACACCCTTAATCTCTTAAAACGAGAGCTAGAAATAGAAAAAGAAGAGCTAGAAAACGATTGGCATAGGTGGTCGTTGGAGAAAATATTCTTCGAAAAAAAGATATATAAAGAGCTTGAAAAAGACACCGTTACTTGGGAAGATCAAGTGGAAAATATAGAAAAGGCTTTTATCCCTTATCTTCCATTATTTAAACGTGAAATTACCCGAGAAGATGTGCTGAAGTTGTGCGAAAAACCGGTGCGAAAAATTTCTAAATTCGACATTAAAAAAGCCGATGAGCAAATTGCACAGATAGAAGAGAATATTGTAGAGGCACAGAACCACTTAGATAACCTCGTGATTTTCACGATTCGATACTTCGAAAACTTAAAGAAAAAATATGGAGAAGGGCGCGAACGGAAAACCGAAATAAAAAGTTTCGAAAACATTGTTGCGGCTACTGTAGCGGTAGCCAACCAAAAACTCTACGTTAACAAAAAGGAGGGTTTTGCTGGCATTAACTTGAAACGCGATGAAAATGTAGAGTTTGTAAGCGACTGCTCCCCTATTGATGAAGTTATTGTTTTCAGAGAAGATGGTAGCTTTATGGTGAGTAAGGTGAGCGATAAACAGTTTTTTGGAAAAAACATCATACATATTGAGGTGTTTAAACGAAATGACGATAGACATATATATAATATGATCTACTCTGATGGGGTAAAAGCAGTAGCTTATGTGAAACGGTTTGCGATTGGAGGGGTAACGCGCGACAAGGCGTACGACCTTACCAAAGGGAACGAACATAGTAAAGTGTTGTACCTCACTTCTAACCCTAATGGCGAAGCGGAGATTGTGAAGGTGCAACTTCGCGAAAAGGCAAAGGTAAGAAAACCCAAATTCGAATTTGATTTTAGCTCTTTAGCTATTAAGGGGCGTGCCTCGCAAGGAAATATCCTATCGCGGCACCCTGTGAAAGAGGTAAAAATGGTACAAAAAGGGATTTCTACACTCAGTGCTATTAATGTGTACTTCGACAGCACAGTGATAAGGCTCAATAATGAGGAACGTGGCACTTGGCTTGGTTCCTTTAAAAGCGATGACAAAGTAATAACTGTTTACCAATCGGGAACTTACAGAATTACTGGTTTCGATACCAGCACACATATAGAAGCCGATTACGAAGCTGTAGAGAAGTATAACCCTAAGAAAAACATCACCGTTGTTTACCATAACCTAGAAGATGATAAAGTATACGTTAAGCGATTTATTCCCGATGTTATTGACAAAATAACAGATATGGTAACCCAGACCGAACGCTATAAAGTGCTGTTTGTAAGCTACAGCTACCTACCACGCGTAGAGGTTATCTATTATTTAAAAGATAAAAAGAACAAAGAGAAAACCGAGATTAACTGTGCTGAGTTTGTGGAAACTATGAGTGTAAAAGCACGTGGCAAGCGCTTGAACCTTGGCACTATTACACATATTAATCCATTAGAGCCGCTTCCTTTCGAAGAAGATATTGTAGAGGAGTCTCCCGAAATAGAGATTGCAGAAAATGAGACTTCTGAAGAGGAAAACATCATTGAAATTGACGAAAGTAATGCTGTTGTTATAGATGTAACCACGCCAATAGAAGATGATAAGAAAGAACAGCCCGACGACATGCCTCCCCCTGTAGCTGACGACAAGGGACAGTTCTCACTTTTTTAAACGCAAACTAAAATTCAATAATAATGGCTAACAATCAAAATCGGAAGCAAGCTAGATACCAAAGAATTGTAGAACAATTACGTCCGTTAGTGGAACAAACCCACCATTTACCATCACGCATGGCGACCATTAATGCGGTATTGCATCACAAGTTGAGCAAAGTTTCATGGACTGGTTTTTACCTTTTAGAAGGTGGCGAACTATTAGTAGGGCCTTACCAAGGGCCGCTGGCGTGCCAACGGCTTGCACTACACAAAGGGGTATGCTGGGCTGCAATCCTGAGAAAAGAGGCGGTGGTAGTACCCGATGTTCATCAGTTTGAAGGGCACATTGCTTGCGACTCGCGCTCGCAGTCGGAAATTGTGGTGCCTGTTTTCAACAAAGAAAAAGAGGTAATTGGATGTTTAGATATTGACAGCACTTATCTCAACAATTTCGATGAAGTAGATGCCCAATATCTTACCGAAATTGTATCGCTATTATATATAGGTAAGAATGAATAAACAGTGGAAAGAATTACTACTACTCTTCGTTGTTGTTGTTATAACACGAATCCCTTTTATTTTTAACGGGTTAGGGGTTGAAGAAGATTCTTACACATTGGTAACCACATGCCAGCGAATGGTAGAAACGGGCACATACGAAATGTCGCGTGCGCCAGGGCACCCTTTACAGGAGTTTGTAATCAATATTTTCCCATACGCATCTGCATGGGTTCTCAACGGACTCTCCACCCTCTTTTCATTTATTACCGCGCTCTTTTTCTATCTCATTTTAGCACACTACAACTGCAAAGAAAAGTTATTATCTACCGCTGCATTACTCTGCATCCCTGTTATTATAATTGCCTCCGTATCTACTATCGATTATGTTTGGGCATTGGCGCTCATGGTGGGGGCATTCTACTATCTCTTAAAAGAAAAACACTGGATAATAGGAGTTTACATTGGGCTAGCGGTGGCCTGCCGCGTTACTGCCATACTTATTTGCCTCCCTATATTTGTATATTTATTGCAAAATAAAGGGTGGAAAAATTCCATTAAACCTCTCTTTACTATTGGGATATTTATACTCATTGTTGCTGCCGCGTTGTATTACCCTGCATTTCACACCTACGGGCTAGCCTTCTTTTACACCTACGATCTACCCTACCCCAACCTCCCAAAAGTGCTCTATAAAGGGACTTTCGGCGTGTGGGGAATTTGGGGAATAGTAGCATTATTAATCACTTTTATTCATCTTTTTAAAAGATGGAACAAAAAAGAAAAAACTACCATTCAACACAAAGATTTATTCTTTTTCTCTATTATTATGATAGTTGTTACGATCATATCATACGGATTTCTCCCTGAAAAATCGGCGTTTTGGATACCTGCTATCCCTTTTATATTGTTCGTGTTACATCTTATTATAGAAAATGAAAAAATGCTACGTATTATACTCGTACTCTTTATCATTTCCCCTTTTGTTTCAAACATTCAATTAGTAGATCCATTACGAGGGTCGCAGGCCTCGCCACTCTCGGTAAAGAAAACGATAGAAAACCAAGAAATCGGCTTCGACCTTTTATACGGCCCCATTATATCGGATTACACCAAAAGAAAAAAGAAACAGGAATTTACCGAAACCTTTATTTCGCAATATAGTAATGAAGAGCAAGCTACACTTTACCTTTGCGGCTTTTGGTATGCACAAATTGAATACGAGTTAAAAAACAGGTTGTTATTTCGTGAAAACCAAGAAATTAAAGCTGGCTGTACCATCGAAGAGGCAAGAATGAGAGTGAAAAATGGAGAACAAGTTATTGTCCTTCCAGAGCAAGAAAAATTCAATATCACTAAACATGGCATGGCTATAGAGGAAGAGAGAGGCATTTTTCATTATTTAAGGCACTAAAAAACACTTTTAAACGTTTCCAACACATGAAAATATTGCTGCCATTTTTATTCTTGTTTTTTCCTATTTTTCTCATTGCTCAAGAAAAGGAATCGGACAATATTTTACTCCAATTATTACATAAAGAACTAAGAAACAACATTATTGAGATTAACAATTCTACAGATATTGATGTTTACTATCTTAGTTATCGTTTGGATGTTACCACTAAAAATGAGATGAGTGCCTTGCAAACTAAGATACTATCTGATGAGCACCAGCGCACGGCTGTACTCACCGTACAACTACGTGTGGGAGCCGACACATTGGACAACTTTCAGAACACGACGCAGAGTGCCGCTGCATCTATCGCATTTCCCATAGAAGGGGACTACCTTTCAGTGCCATCAATCCTTTGGCAAGAAACGCAGCGGGCTTACCAGTCGGCTCTTCTCGATTACAAAATCATGCTAGTACAAAACATGTTAGCAGCTACGCCCCCACTCTATTCGCTCAATTTTCTCCATCTACCCGCGCAAACTTACTATGAGGCACCAGGCACATTACCCCCATTCGACGAAACATGGGAGTCGTACTTATCGCGCATTACCACAGCCCAGTATAGTAACCCCCCACTTAGCTGCGAAGCAACACTAGAGAGCGAAGTAACTACCCACTACTTTGTTTCGTCGCACGGAGCATCATTGGTGCACAACACCTCGCATGCGTGGCTCAATGTAAACATTTACACGCCGAACTCCGAACGCTTTCCGATGACGTGGCACGGACACACTCTCGAAGAACTTCCCGATTCGGAAACGGCAATTGGGGAGATATTACGCTCCATTGCGTTTATGGAAACCACTCCATTAAAGGACGAGGACGTGCGTGGCAACAGTGCCCCTGCCCTTTTTTCGGCTGAG
>CAYJOY010000050.1:0-5473 GCA_964371885.1 uncultured Lentimicrobiaceae bacterium
ACCTTAGGGTTTGACGATAGGGCAGGTTTCAGAACAGGAATGTGCATCCCATTCCCTTGGTTTAATATTGCAGCTAACGAAACAACAACGCTACAGCTGCATCCACTCATTTTTATGGATACCTATTTGCTAAAAGATGAAGCAAAAGAAATGGGTATTATTTCCGAACTCACCACCATAACACAACAAATAAGGAAGCATAACGGCATCATGATACCACTATGGCACAATATGTTATTGGTTAGCGAACGAGAACAACGGTTGTTTGTTCAAATGTTGGATGTTTTTCAATAATACGTTACTATTAGCTAACGTACACCTCTAAAACCTTGGCAGTTGGATTGGGAACTAGGCTCAGTTCTTGAATAGATGCGGGCACCAATATGGACTCACCACAATTTAACACTAAATGTAACTCTTCGGTAAATAGATGGGCTTCCCCTTCTACACATATATATATAACAAACGAATCGATTTCTCTATAATTTTTTTCAATCGCTTGATCTAATTCCAATAAGTTTACATTAAAAACAGGTGCTCTCAGTAGGGTAGTAGTGCTATTCTTCTTGAGCTCATACTCAATTTTATACTCTATATCTTCTTCAAAATTAATCGCTTCTAAAGCCTCTTCAATGTGCAGGTCGCGTGGGGCACCCGCCTCGTCTAAACGATTCCAATCATAAAGTCTAAAAGTAATATCTGAGGGTTGTTGTATTTCTGCCAAAAGCACCCCTTTTCCTATAGCGTGTACGGTGCCAGCTGGGATATAAAAAACATCACCTTTTTGAACAGGATAGAAGTTAACTACATTTTCAACATCCTGATTTTCAATAGAATCTAATAAAACTTCCTCTGTAACTCCCTTTTTTAAGCCCACATACAATCCCGCACCCTCTTCTGCGTGCATTACATACCACATTTCCGATTTACCACACATATTATATTGCTTTTGAGCATAATCGTCGTTAGGATGTACTTGAAAAGAGAGATTATCGTTGGCATCAATAAATTTCACTAAGAGGGGAAAACCGAGCCCGAAGCGGTTAAAATTGGTATCGCCCACTAATTCTCCCATATAAATTTCTATCAGATCGGTAAGAGGAACATCTTGCAGCGGTCCTTCTCGCACTATTGAGACATCATCCTCTAAATCTGATATTTCCCAACTCTCACCTATGTTATCCGCATTGGCTAATTCTTCTATCTTATTGGCTAATTGACTACCACCCCAAATTTTGTGTTTAAGAATGGGATTGAATTTAAAAGGATATAACATTATTTATTATTTTTAACAGGGGAATATATACTATTATCATTATATTTTCGCGGCAATTGCTTAGTGGCGGGCACACGACCATTTACTTTTTCGAGATAGACCCATCGTCCATTTTTGGGTATAAAACATTCATTCAACGACGATTCTGGCACCATATAGGCAGGTAATTCTGGCATTTTATTATCGGTAGGAATTGTAGTTTCGAAAATGATCATATCCGAAACATAATTTTTATAGATGGGGCGTCGTGTCTTTTTATTCCAACCAACTTTTACATCATAGCTTTGCTCTTCAAATTTAAGGCTTAGGGTGGCATTTTTCGCGTAAGGGATAATTACCCGCGCAACTCTTCCTGCATATTTTGAGAAAATTCTTGCTCCGAAATAGACTGGCCTTGTTGATTTTAATCGAAACTCTAGCACTTCAATTATTTTCTCTTGATGAAATAAATCTTTACCATTATGGCCTAGCAGCGTGTAATAAGTTTTATCTTTATTAGAAATAGGTACAATTTTGTAATACACAGCACCATACCACATATTATGATCTGCCACCATTGTTTTAGGGTAGGAGAGGGCAAGTTGCTTATCGTATAAGGGTAAAACAATCACTTTTTTACGATATTTATTATAAAATTGGATAAAACCGAAGTTTTCGTATGTATAATCGTCGTGAATTACGGCCCAAGTAAATATTTTAAAGAATTGATCTGGCGAGGTGAGGGCAGAGAAGTTTGAGACCGAATCCCATGCAAAGTCTAATGAGTTTTCATGCATTAAAACCGATTCTAATACATTCATAAAATCTTGATTGAGAGAGAGTCGAGTATCTTCATCGCGTTCATTAATAACCTCCTGACGTAATGTTACTAGCGAATCCTCCCAAAAGCGAAAATCTACTTTTCGTTGCGAAAAGCAGCACATTGGGAGGCAAATAATGCAAAATAAGATTACTTTCTTTCTCATCATAATACAAGCGGCAAAGTTACGAAAATATTGCTTGTATCTTATAATTAATTCATCCCTCTACTCTTTTTAATACGCTCGTACGATTCATTTAACAGTACAAACTTCTCTTCCGCTGTTTTACGAATATCATCACCGAGGTGATTTACTTTATCGGGATGGTGCTTCATGGCCAGTTTGCGATACGCTTTTTTCACTTCATCGTCGGTTGCCGTCGACGCTATCTCTAAAATTTTGTAGTCGTTTTCTATATTATAATACGAAGTGGAAGGGCGTGATGAATTTTGATATTGGTATTGATGCTGATGACGATAGCGATAAGCATTAAAAAACATCGCTTTTAGAGATTCGAAAGTTGAATGGGGAAGCCCCATCCAAGCAGATATATTTTGTATCGTGTTCATCTCTTCATTAGAGACATTACCATCTGAAGATGCCAAACCAAATAAAAACTGTAGTATTAGCAATTTCTCATGAACAGAGGCGTTAGAAGCCAACTCCCTAGATATTGCCTCAATATCATAATCTTTGTCTAAAATATCTCTTAAAATTAATAATGCACCCTGAGTTTTGGCAGTTCCTATTCTGTTAGTTAAATAATTCCGAACAAAATCGAGTTCAGAACGCAACATTTGTCCATTATCAGATTTTACAACTGCAGCCGTGAAAATAAGGATATTTTTAATAAACTCGTCAGGGGAAAGTTGTTGAGAGCTTCTAGGAGAAAAAACATTGGCGGCAGGTATACGATCTATCATTCCACCAATAATAAGCCCTATTAATCCACCCCAAAAGCCTCCTCCGATAAAAACGCCTAATATTAGGCATATAATTTTAAACATATTTGTATATAAATATTTATATTTTAGGCAATTAAAAAAAAATATTTTTTTATTAATTTGGCGGCGAATATAATAAAAAAAATTATATATTTGCGGTACTAAATAGATGAATGATGATTACTGAAAACTTCCTGCACTTTGTATGGCTGCATCAAGCGTTCCATAAAAAAAATTTAACCTCCGTAACTGGGCAACGACTTAAGGTTGTACGTCAAGGATTTACACATCATGACGCGGGGCCCGATTTTAAACAAGCCATTATAAAAATAGACGATATGGTTTGGGCTGGTGATATTGAGATACACATTAAAAGTTCCGACTGGCTGCGTCATCGCCATCAAAACGACGAAAAATACAATTCAGTCATCTTACATGTTGTATTTTACCACGATATTAATATCTACTATAATGAAAATGAAGAAATTATAACTCTCGCACTTCACGATAAAATACCCAAAGATATGATTAAAAATTACCAAAACTTTACAGAAAAAAACAGCCCTATTCCTTGCGAAAAGAATCTTTCACTTGTAAATCATTCATTTTTATCAAACTACTTGATTAGGTTGGTAAATGAACGATTAAAAGACAGGCAATTAGAGTTTTATGAAATACTAAAACGGTATCAGTACAATTGGCACGAACTCTTATTTCACGTATTGGTTATGAATTTCGGCTTTAAAACCAATACTGTCGCCTTCGAGCTACTAGCAAAAAGTTTGCCGTACAAGCGTATTTTAGAGTGTTCGCATGCGAAACTACAAATTTATGCTATTATTTTTGGGCAAGCGGGTATGCTTAACGAAGAGATACCCGAAGATAAATACTACCAAAATTTACAATCCGAATATTTTTATTTGCGTAAAAAATATAAGTTAACATCCATCCATGTAAAGACTTGGAATTTACTACGATTACGCCCTTCTAATTTTCCATGCATTCGCCTAGCGCAACTCTGCGAGGTGATGCACCATTCTTCAGAACTCTTTTATACTATTCTCAATAATGGAAGTTTATCTCAAATTGAGTCATTATTTCAGAACAAACCAGACAGGTACTGGGATACGCACTATTATTTTGGAAAAGAGAGCAAAAGACATTCCTCTAAATTAGGAAGACATGGATGGCAACTCATTGTTATCAACACTATTATCCCCGTTCTGTATGCATACGGAACTTATCTCGACAACCCAATTTTTCAAGAAAAGGCCGCCACTTTCCTCGAAATGCTACCATTCGAAAACAACTTTGTTGCCACTAAGTTTAAACAAATTGGATTTCCACATCTTTCAGCCGTCCATTCTCAAGGTGTTTTGCAACTCTCTAAAAAATACTGCATGGAAGAACGTTGTTTAGAATGCGCTATTGGGAAAAAGTTAATTTATACTCAAGAGATTGAAGAGAAGAACAATAGTGTTTACAAAGAGGAAACTACTTCGTAATGTTATTTTTTATTTGATCGGCTAACTCTTTTATATTTAAGTTAATACCTTTAATGTGGATATGTGCTTGAAGATAGTAAGGTTCACGAATATTTAAGGTAGTACGAATGTATGCTCCGAGCTCCTCATCGTTTTTTTTATCGGTGAGGGGGCGTCGTTTTTTCGCATTTCGGAGGCGTTGTAGTAAACTTTTCTCCGACATTTGAATATATATTGAAAGATGACCATTGTTTATTCGTTGCATTGCATCCTTGCAACAAGGGGCACCACCACCTGTTGCAATAACCGCGTGGGTTGGTTTCGATAAAATATCGTTAAGTAATTTATACTCGAAATCTCTAAACAAAGGCTCCCCAAAATGGAGAAAAAAATTGGCAATAGTATAAGAGTGGGTCTCTTCAAAAACTTGGTCTAAGTCTATAAATTCGTACCCCAACTGATTGGCCAACTTTTTACCTACTGTTGATTTACCTGAACCTGAAAAACCGACCAGAACTATATGCATTCTTCTGACAGACTATGTGTTAAGAAAATTATCTGAAGTAAGAAAATGGAAAATATTTTCCATTGATAGGTTTTTATTATCTTTCTGAATTTCTGCTACTCTCTCTTTTAACTGGGCAATTGTAGCATCTGCTATTAGATTTCCTCTGTTAATTATGAGTACTCGGTCGCAAATGGCCTCCACTTCCTGCATAATATGAGTAGACATAAGCACCGTTTTCACCTTTCCTATCTCTTTTATTACATTACGAATCTCTATTAACTGATTGGGATCGAGCCCTGTAGTTGCTTCATCCAGAATGATTACCTCTGGGTCGTGTATGAGTGCTTGCGCTAAGCCTACACGCTGTTTATATCCTCTCGATAGTGCCCCTATTTTTTTATTTTGCTCTAAGGTAAGCCCTGTGAGTTGAATACTCTCATCAATACGTTGCCTTTTATCTT
>CAYJOY010000050.1:5483-10210 GCA_964371885.1 uncultured Lentimicrobiaceae bacterium
AGCTATAAATTGTAGAAACTCACGAACATACATATCGTAATAAAGGGGATTAGATTCGGAAAGATAACCGATTCTCTTTCTCACTTCTAATGCGTCATTTCTAACATCGAAACCACAAACTTTCGCCTCTCCGCTCGTTGCTGGAAGATAGGTGGTAATTATTTTCATCATGGTAGACTTTCCAGCACCATTAGGGCCTAAAAAACCGACAATTTCACCTTTATTAACAGTGAAACTTACATTATTCAATGCAAGCTGAGAACCATAATTCTTTGAGATATTTTGTACTACTATTGACATCTTGAAATTTTTTCGCAAAAGTACAACTTTTAATTAAGATGCGAGAATTTATTGAAAAAAAAGTATTAACTTTGACAAATCATTTAAACAAATAGAAATAACAACAAAAATAACGATTTTTTACATTGGAAAAAACTGCAATTACATTGATACATGGAAAATAACGATACTATCTCTATTGATGGTTTACACTTTAAGAAGGTTATAAACTCAACAGGTTTGTGCAAAATTGTACAAGAAGTTAGCGAAAAAATAACCAAAGATCTCTCAACCCGCCAGCCAATTTTTCTTTGTGTGCTCAAAGGAGCTTATATTTTCATGGCAGATTTATGTCGTCAGTTCACTTTTTCGCACGAAGTAGAGTTTGTGAAGGTGAGATCGTATGAAGGACTAAAGAGTGGAGAGAAAGTGCATATTGAGAAACTCTGGGATGAGGGAAAACTCGAGAATAGGGTAGTAGTTATTGTTGAAGATATTATTGATTCAGGAAAAACGATAAAACATCTTATACAATTTCTTCAAAATGAAAAGGTGCAAGAGGTAAAAACTTGCACATTGTTATTTAAACCCGAAATGTTAAAAGAAGAAATCCCTATCAATTACGTCGGAAAAGTTATAAGCAACGAATTTGTAGTGGGTTACGGATTAGATTATAATCAAAAAGGGAGATATTTACCACATCTTTATCAGAAATAGAAAAAATTAAAATACAATTATATAATTATATATGTTAGACATTGCTTTGTTTGGCGCCCCGGGGGCAGGAAAAGGAACACAATCGAAAATGTTAATTGAGAGATATAATTTAACTTATATATCTACAGGCGACATACTTCGAAATGAAATTAAAGAAGGTACAGATATTGGAAAAGAGGTTAAGGACATTATCGAAAAAGGGGGGCTTGCTTCTGATGAAATAATAGTTCGAATTATTGAAAAGATTATTGCTCACGAAAACAATTCGAATGGAATTTTATTCGATGGTTTCCCTCGAACCGTAGTACAAGCCTATATTTTAGATGGGATGCTCATGCGCTTAAATCGTAAACTTTTATGTATGATTAATTTAGTTGTTCCTAGAGAAGAACTTGTGCGCAGAATGCTAGATCGTGCCAAATTATCGGGGAGAGCCGACGATAACGAAGAGGTGATAAAAAATAGACTTCGAGAATACGATAATAAAACAGTGCCAGTTGCTGAATACTATCGCGAAAAAGAGGTCTGTGAAGAGATTAATGGCTCCGATTCTATAGAGGAGATTTTTAACAATATCTCAAACACGATCGACAGAAAATTAGAAAATATTTGGCGTAATATTGTCATTTTTGGAGCTCCTGGCGCAGGCAAAGGGACGCAATCTAAACTCATTGCGGAAAAATATGGATTAGTTTACATCTCAACTGGCGACCTAATACGCCGCGAGATTGAAAGAGACACCGAACGCGGAAGAATATGTAAGCCATTGATTGAAAGTGCCATGATTGTTCCCGACCAGATTGCCATTGAGCTTATAGAAGAGAAAATAGCAGAAAATAGCGATGCCAAAGGGTTTATTTTTAAAGGATTTCCTAGCACTTTGGTACAGGCTTATATATTAGATGGACTTTTACAGAAAAAACATGCTGCCGTTACATGCTGCATTGAACTGGTTTCTAGCTCTATACAATGTGTAAAACGTTTATACGGACGAGGTCAAACAGATAAAGCAAGACTATACGATCAATCTACCGATTTAATAATTCAGAGATTAGAGGGATATGAATTGCGTTCGCCTAAAATTGCAGAATATTATCAAAAACAAGGAAAATTTTACTCTGTTAACGGTGAACAAGATAAAAAACAGGTATTTGAAGATGTGTGCAAAACAATAAACGAAGCATTTCTAAATTATCGCTTAAATTAACAATAGATTTCGCTAACATACTTCTTGATAAATGGGCAATTTGTTTAAAGCCAACGATTCAAAAACACAAAGGCTTATGCAATTGGCAATGCCCATTGTGTTGTCGTTACTTTTGCAATTTACCTACAATACCATCGATTTATTTTGGGTGGGCAAACTCGGGAGCCAGGCGGTAGCTTCGGTAGGAAGTGCCGTCTTTTTTATCCATTTAGCTTATTCCATTTTTTCAATGGTTACTATTGGTGCTTCTGTTAAAATTGCCCATTCAGTTGGAGCGAAAGACATTATCACTACTAAAAACTACATTTCCGCAGCATTAGTACTGGGGGCCATTACGGGTGGTTTATGTACTGTGGCACTCTTATTATTTCCAGAAGCTTGTATATCTATTTTAAATATTGATGATGCGACAGTTAATCAGATTGCTGTTAAATATTTAAAAATTAACGCAATAGGAATCATTCTTGCCTTTGTAAATCAATTATTTACGGCTATTCTTAATGCGCACGGGCTCACTAAAATATCTTTTAGATCGGTTTTATTGGGTAATATTGCCAACATTATTCTCGATCCAATCTTCATCTTTGGTTTAGGGTGGGGGGTAGAAGGTGCTGCTTGGGCCACTGTGGTTTCGTGGGTTATTTCGCTTGTTTATTTTATTATAGTTATAAAGAAACAGAACCTACTATCATTCAATATAGAGGCCTTTCAGCGGAAAATATATTCTTCGCTGCTTTTAGTAGGTAGCGCAGGGGCAATTCGGCATATTTTGTTCACCATCATTGCCATAGCTATCGGGACAATTATTGCGAGGTTTGGACCTGAAGCTATTGCTGCACAAAAAATTGGACTTCAAATAGAGAGTTTATCTTTCATGATTTTAATTGGCTTGAGTCAAGGGCTAGGAATTATGGTTGGGCACGCTTTTGGTGCCAAAAAATATCAAGACATCTCACATTTATATCGTATTGCCATTAAAATGGGGGGAATAATTGCCATTTTAACTACGTTGCTTTTTGTTTTGCTCCCAGAAACATTAACTAGCCTCTTTGTTTCCGACCCATTTACCATAGAAATTGGGGTGAATTATTTGATTATTGTGGGAATATCGCAACTGTTTATGATGATAGAACTTATTACTGGCGGGGCTTTTAACGGACAAGGACTTACGCACTACACAGCTGCTATTAGTATTATTTTCACAGCATTACGCATTCCACTGGCCATATATTTATGCAGTACACCCTTAGGGTTATCGGGGGTTTGGTGGAGCATTTCTTTAACATCTATTATAAAAGGATTGGTATCGTATTTTATCTTTCAATATAAATACAAGCAATTAGTAGCTGCATAATAATGATTTTTTTAGACAAAACCTCTAAACATTTCTTTTAAAAATAGTTAACCATCTAAATAACAATTTCTGCGTAGTTTCCATCGCGTTTTATCCAAGTAAGTTGCCTTTTAGCATAGCGGCGTGTATTGGTTTTAATTTTCTCTACCGCATCTTCTAGTGTGCATTTCCCTTCAAAGTGTTCAAATAGCTCACGGTATCCTACGGTATTTAACGAGTTGAGGTTTTTGAAAGGGTGTAGCGATTGTGCCTCAATTAGCAGCCCCTCTTCTAACATCATATCTACTCGCTGGTTAATTCTGTTATAGAGCACTTCGCGATCTCTGTTAAGAAATACTTTCTCTATTTGAAAATCCCGTTTTCTCACCGTTTTTGTAAGAAATTGCGAATAGGGCGCCTTCATTTGTATGCATACCTCCAAGGCACGCATAAGCCGTTTGTAGTTTGCTTGGTCTACCTGCTCCATAAATTGTGGGTCGCGAATGCGCAACTGATAGCGAAGCCCTTCAATCCCTTCTTTATCAAAAAGGTCGAATACAAATTGGCGGACTTCTGGCTCTGGGTCGGGCAATGTGTCAATTCCATTACAAACAGCGTCAATATATAATCCACTGCCACCTGTCATAATTACCAAGTGGCTCTTTTTAAAGAGGCCCGGGAGTAGCTCGAGTACTTCTTGTTCAAATTTTGAAACACTATAGTAATCGTGAATAGAGAGATTTCCAATAAAATGGTGAGGCGCCGCCGCCAACTGTTCATCGGTAGGGTAAGCTGTCCCTATTTTCATTTCGCGATAAAATTGCCGCGAATCGCACGATATAATATCTGCCCCGTAATGTTGCGCGGTAGAAATGGTAAAATCGGTTTTGCCTACAGCCGTAGGCCCTGCTATTACCAATAATGTAGGGTTGGAATAGGTTTTAGCTGTAATGGTCGTAATCATGCGTTGCATCTAAGCCCGATAAGTCGTCGTCGTCAAATTGATCTTCAAAATCGTCGAAATCGTCATCGTTAAAATCGAAATCTTCAGAGTCTAGGTCGGTATTGTGTGGATCGTTAATAATTTCTTCGGGTAACTCTTTGGCTTTGTGTGTACACCTCGGATATTCGGTCTCTGGATCAGCACGGAACGTCTTTAACAACTCTATAAAGAAAAATTTAGGACTAATG
>CAYJOY010000051.1:0-10140 GCA_964371885.1 uncultured Lentimicrobiaceae bacterium
GAGATTTTTTGTCCATATTAATTATTATTATAAAATCGATGGGGAATTATTAGATCTCCCCATAATTTTATTTCTCTTCGTTTTCAACGTTAACGGTTTTATTTAGGTTGAAAAGAATCTCGTTGGTAATATCTTTCGATGGGTCGGCAATAATAACAAAAGGGGTGCTTTTTTGGTACGAAATTACGTAAGAAGCATTTCTTTGTTGGTTGTATTGCGTGGTAACCTTCTCTAACGAATCGTACATTTGTTGTACAGCCGCCATTTCTCGCGCTTGTAAGTTCATCATTACTTGCTCCCTCTCTATTTCTAGCTGCTCATATTCTTGTTGTAGAAGTTGTTGGGTGTTCTCAACTTGCACTTGTGTAAGAACGCCCTCTTGCATGTTAGCTTGGAATTGGGTGAATTTGCGCTCAAAATCTTGCATTTTGTTACTGAAAACAGCCTCTTGACGTTGCATCTCACGCTCAATTTCGTCGTTCAAAATTTGAATGAGTTTGTAGTTAGCATTAATAGAATCTAAGTTTACATATACTACTTCGCCAGTGCCCGGATCGCCAGTAAATGGTTCGGGAACAAACGCCTCAGCAGCTTTAGGAGCCGTAAAATGCAAAATATATAGGCCAATTACTGCTATAAATAGTATTCCGTATACAATACAATGCGCTAAATGGCACTTTTTCGATTTTTTTTCAGCAGAGGCCATTGTCGTGTTACATTGGTTAAATTCTTGATTCTCAGATGATAATTTTTGTTCTTCCATTTCTATTTTTATTATTTTTAAGTCGGCAAATTTATAAAAAAAATGTGAGTTTAGCCATTGTTTTTTTCTAATTTTTTCCAACGAATATATCCTAAGAAAGATACCGCACTATATATGAAAAATAGGAAAGCGGTGGGGTACGATTGCAACGTAATACTACCTACAGTATAAATAACGTTTACGATGAGCCAAAGGATCCAATGTTGTCGATACTTTTTTGTTAATAACCAAGTAGCCACAACGCTCAGTGCAGTAGAGACAGATTCGGAAAGAGGGATTGAAGATTCGGCATAATGGTATAATATTGGATATAACGCACCTGTAATAAGAATGGTAGCAAGTGTTACAAGTAGCCATTTTTTGAGAGTAAGATTTTTGACTACAATTTCCCCCTCATGGTTTTCATGCTCCCTCCTTTTCCATGCAATAAAGCCGTAAATGTTGGCGAATAAGTAGTAGAGGTAAGTAGCAGCCCAAGCATAACATTGGGTAGTGAAAAATATATAGATGTAAAACAACGACATTACAACGCCCGCCCACCAAAGGTTTTTAGAGGCTTTGTATTCGTAGTAGAGGTATATTAGCCCAATAATAGCCCCAAGTATCTCCACAAAATGGGTAGTGGCGAAATGGGTAATGGTTGTAATTATCGATTCCATAGAACTCCCCTATAGCAACTCTATTTCTTCTTTAGCGCGTGGTGCCGAAACTGAGGTGAAACCGGTGTTTTGTAAATGTTCCACAAAGGCAGTGCGTGCTTTCTCCTCGCCGTGAACCACAAAAATATGTTTTACTTGATCTCTTTTTTGAGTCCTTAAGTAACGGATCATCTCTAAATAATCGGCATGCCCCGAATATGACTCAATTGAGGCTAAAGTGGCGCGAACCTTATAGCTATTTCCGAAAATTGAAACCTCCTTGTCGCCCCGCATTATTTTAGCCCCGAGCGTGGTGGGCTCGCAATACCCCACCGATAGTATGGTTGTTTTGGGGTTTTCGATATTATTAGCCAAATGGTGCTTTACACGCCCCGCTTCCATCATCCCAGAGGCAGAAATAATAATACAAGGCTGGTTACTGTTATTCAGTCGTTTCGAATCTTCAATAGTTTTTACATAATGGAGTTTGTCGAAACCAAATGGGTCGTGATTATCCATAAGGAACGCTTGCATCTCTTCGTTAAAACATTCGGTGTGAAGTCGGAAAATATGGGTTGCAGAAACGGCCAACGGACTATCCACAAAGATGTCAATATCGGGAAGTTGACCCGCTAGTTTAAGCCGGTGCAGTGCATACACAATCTCTTGTGTTCTCCCAATAGCAAACGATGGGATAATAAGCTTTCCTCTCCGTTTGGCGATGGCATCTTTTACAACCAGCATCAGTTTCTCCTCCGATTCATCGGTAGAGGTATGGAGGCGGTCGCCATAAGTAGATTCGCAAATAATATAGTTAGCTTGCGGCAATTGGTCAGGGTCGGGGAGTATTCGCTTGTCGTAACGACCAATATCGCCGGTATATAATAGCGTTTTTTCTTCCCCATTTTCGGAGAAAGTAATATAGATGGAGGCACCACCCAAAATATGCCCCGAGTTAATGAACTCAATGCTAAAACCATCGAATAGAGTAAATGGGATATTGTAGGCAACACTAATAAAATTGCGGAGGCACTGTGTAGCCTCCGACATGGTATATATTGGTTCTACAGGTGGTAACCCTTTATAACCCCGTTTTTTATTAAAATCTTTGGTATCCGATTCTTGTATCTTTCCAGAGTCGGGAAGCATAATAGCACAAAGGTCGCGCGTGGCGGGGGTGCAGAATACCTTGCCTGTAAAGCCGTTCTTGTAAACGTACGGTATTAACCCCGAATGGTCGATGTGGGCATGTGAGAGGAGTATTATGTCGAGTTCGGATGGCTCGAAACCGAGATCCCGATTCATCTTGTCGGTCTCTAACCCCTTTCCTTGGTACATCCCGCAGTCTATTAATACCTTTTTTCCCGATTCGGTGGTCATTAAAAATTTACTACCCGTTACCTCGCCACTGCTGGCTCCAATAAATGTAATTTTCATAATTTTTATCTTTAAAATAGAAGCGTTGTTAACCCAATAGGTAACTATATCTTCATTTAATTATTGTTTAATAATAAGAATAAAGAGGATAAGAAGAGAAAATAGAATAGGCGTAAAGTTTAATGTTCTGGTTTATATTTGTTTAGGTGAAAAAGTGAAAAAAAACAAAAAAAAGCGTTTTTTTATTAAAAAAATGTATTTTTGTTGCAACATTTTGCAAGTTTTAACGTCTTGTTTAACATGCTGTAATATGTTGAGAAACATTTTTGAGTAGTAATTTGAATAATGAACTGAATAACAAATAAATAACGATTGTAGTTGCAAGCTAGCAACTACAATTAAATATAAAAACCTTGTAAATTATGAATAAAATCTCTATTTTTTTAATCTTTTTCTTAGTTTTTGCGCTCTCCTTTCGCGTTTCTGCACAGTTAACCGTTTCTTCACCAGGGTTGACACCCGATGGCTTAGTACAGGGGTATTTAGCAGGTGATGGGGTGGTAATTTCGAACGTTACCTTTAATAATAGAGAAACCGTAACAGAAACGGGTAATCCTACCTCAACAAGCCAAGTAAAACTAGGAGTGTTTGAAGCAGGTGGGTTTCCTATTTCAAGTGGACTAGTGATGTCTACTAACTCTATTTCAGGGGTGCCTGCGGGCGGAACTTCCAGTCCTATACCAGATCTCCCTCTCGACTCAAGTTTATTAGATCTCTCTTCTGCTTTGCGATCGAAAACGATGCTTGAGTTTGATTTTACGGCAGAGTCGGCAACCTTTCAATTTGAATATATATTTGCTTCAACAGAATATGGAAATTATGTTTGCACCCAATTTAATGATGTTTTTGCCTTTTATATTACAGGTCCGGATCCAGTAACTTACAATCAGCGTACATGGAATATAGCAGTAATCCCTGGAACCAATCCTGAACTTGAAGTAACTATTAATAATGTGAATGGTGGAACTCCTCATGGCTCCGTTACGCCTTGTCATTTAGATAATACAGAGTTCTATTTTCAGAATAATAATCAAGTTGTTAATTCAGTTGGATATACAGTAATGAGAGCACAAGATGAAGAAGGCGCGTATAATGGTGAGATTGTTGGAGGGTTGATTGCCTCAAGCTGTATTGTTCCCTGCGAAACTTATCACATGAAACTAACGATGGCTAATGTATCGGATAACAGTTTAAACTCTCATGTATTCTTAAAGCAAGGCTCATTTACTTCGCCTGAAGTGGAGATTGTAGAAAGAAATTTCGATGAACAAACTGACACTATAGTTCCTGGGTGCAATCATACAGACATCTACTATGCGTTGCCCGTAAACTCGCCTTGTATGCAACAATATACAGTTAATTATAATGTAGCAGCAACACCAGATAACCTTGTACTCAATGAGCATTATACACTAACTCCATACGTATATAATGAAGATACTGAAGAAATGGAACTTACCGTCCCAATAACAAACGAAGAGGGGCAATTAACAGTAAGCTTAGAAAATGTGTACGACCCAGATAACGAGAATATTGAACTTCCTATATTTAGAGTTGAAATGTTGGAAACAGCAGATTTAAATAGTCTCTTCGTGGAAAATATTACAGTAAATGTATTTACAGAAATTTGTGGCTATTTACCTAATCTTGAAGCAGTGATTACTATTCCAGTAAAAGGTAACCCAGCTATTGAAATGACCATGCCCGAGATTACTAATTTTTGTGAGAATACTGAAGAGAAAATTATAGAAATAGGATTGAACAAAGATTCCATATTGCCTGGTTATGAGGTAATTTGGGAATGCGACTCCACCCTTTTAGAGGTAGATCCGCAAAATCCAGATCCATTGAGCAGAAAGATAATAACCAGCGATTCGGTAAATGTTACAGTTATTGTAATAGATGGCATTGCCTGTAGGTCAGATACATTAATAATACCAATCCGTATTGTGCCATTTCCTGTAGCAGACCATTCCATTATACCTGTAAGTACTACTTCTTGCGCCCCAATGGAGGTAACGCTAACGGCAGAGGTAGAGCCAGAAGATGCCCGTATTGAATGGAATATAGAGAGTTTAGGGCAAGAGTCTCCCGATAACCCTTACAATTTTACCACCAACGAAGAGGGACGCCACCCCTATCTGCTCGTAGTGGAAACGGCACCAGGGTGCTCCGATACACTCAATGGCTCCTTCACCGTAATTGATGTGCCAGTGGCAGACTTTACTTGGTCGCCAGAAATTGCACAAAATGGACAGCCAGTACAGTTTACATCGCAGGCTACAGGCGATAGCCCAATATTACAATGGGCATGGCTTTTTGGTGATGGTGGAAGTAGCAGCAACGAAAATCCCCTCTATACCTATAGAGTAACCAACGATAACACATTCCCCGTACAACTTACCGTTACTAACGAAAGCTGTACACACGATACCATAAAAAATATATCGGTAACCGATAAGTTTTCGCTATTCGTCCCTAATGCATTCAACCCTACTAGCGACCACCTAAGTAACAGAACCTTTCAACCCATAGTAAGAGAAGTGCTCAAATATCACCTCCTAATATACAACCGCCAAGGCGAATGTTTGTTCCAGTCGGTTAACACAGAAGAGGGGTGGGATGGAACTTTTAACGGAGAACTTTGCGAGCCAGGAACCTACGTGTATAAAATTATTTATGTGAAATACAATGCAGTAGATACAGAGATTGTAAAAACAGGGACGTTAATGTTGGTAAATTAACAATAATACTGAATCTATAAACGCAAATTTGTGCTTGTTGAGGTAATGTCATTTTACTCAACAAGCATTTTTTTTGCACTATAAATTTTAAGGCACCCAGCATATACGTAGGAGAAAAGATTACAAGAGAACATTATTTTTTAAAATTTATGCTGAGTATGATTTTTTATTGAGAAATTATTGTTATCTTCGCTGGCAGAAATGATGTTAATACATAGCTGGAAATTGGCTTCTTTTAGAATGTGGGCTTGTCTATTTTTTTAGGTAATGGTTTGATTAATAGTAGAATAAATTTTAGATAATGATGTAATAATATTAGTGTGAATTGTAAACAAAAGTAAATTATGAACAAAATTCTTCTTCTTTTTATAATTTCCTTGCTGTTTTTTCAAGTCTCAGCTCAAAGTATATCTGTTTCTTCGCCTGGATTTTCGCCTAATACTTTGGTTCAGCAATATTTGGCAGGGGATGGGGTTGTTATTTCTAACGTTACTTTAAATGGCAGAACAACCGTCTCTCCTAATGGTAATCCAACGTCAATAAATCAGGTGAGATTAGGGGTATTTGGTGCTTCAGGAAGTTTCTTTCCGCTAGATTCGGGTTTAATCATGACCACCAATAGTCTTAACATGGTCGAAGGTCCTAATAGTTCAGATGGTTTAACAGGTGCCGACATAGAAGATGGTCCCCCCACCGATGATGATTTAGCACTTCTCACTACCGATACATTATATAATATTTGTATGTTGGAGTTCGATTTTGTTGCAGAATCGGCTACACTACAATTTGAGTATGTGTTTGCTTCCGAAGAATACCCAGAGTATGCTTGCTCTGAAAGCAACGATGTTTTTGCTTTTTTTATAACAGGTACTAATCCCGTAACAGACGAAATAGAGACGTGGAATGTGGCCATTATACCTGATGATACAGATGCTGATAATGATGGTGAGCCAGATAACCAATACCCTGTAAATATTAACAACATCAATTTAGGACCAGGAATAGCAGGGACACAAGATAATTGTTGCCCAATCTCCTATGCCGCATTCTACTATGAAAACGATGGTAATGGAACCGAATTTGATGCATGGACAGTTACCCGTGAAGGGCATGATATAGATGGTGATGTTGTAGGAGGTTTAATAGCAGAAAGCTGTCTAGTTCCTTGTGAAACGTATCACATGAAATTGGCAATTGCTAATGTGCACGATAATAGATACGATTCAGGTGTTTTCTTAAAAAAAGGTTCATTCTCTTCACCTCAGCTTGAAGTAATAGAACGTAATGATGAGGGGCGTTCTAATATCTTAGTGCCTGGTTGTAATTATACTGATGTTTACTACGCTTTATCGGTAAGTGCCCCTTGTACTCAATCTTATACAGTTGAATATAACGTGCATGGAACTTCCCCAAATTTAGTGCTTAATGAACATTATACGATAACCCCATACGTTCTTAACACAGTTACAGGAGAGATGGAACTCTCAACTCCAATATTAAATAGTGCAGAAGAGTTAGTCGTAAATTTACACGAGGTGTATGATCCTGATAACGAAAATATTGAATTTCCGCTGTTTAGAATTGAAATGATACCGACAGTAGAACTAGATAACACTTTTGAAGAGGAGATTGTAGTTAGATTAACGACAGATATTTGTGATCACGTGCCTCCTTTTAATAAAGACGTTGACATTCCCGTAAAAGGAAATCCAGCTCCTGAAATAACTATGCCCGAAAATATAACCTTTTGCGAGAAACCCCATGTAAAAATTATAGAGATAGAATTGAATATCGATGATATATTGCCAGGGTATAGTACTATTTGGGAGTGCGACTCATCGCTAGTAGAAGTAAATGAACAGAGTCCAGACCGATTAAGCAGAAAGTTGCTAACCACTGCTCCCGTCGATGTTAATGTAATTGTTGTAGATGCAATGAATTGCCATTCTGACACATTGCTAATACCAGTTGATGTTACGCCGTTTCCCGTGGTTGAACATTCTATTGTGCCTGAAAGTACTATTGCGTGTTCCCCTATGGAAGTAATACTAACAGCTGAAGTTGAACCCGTTAGTGCTAGTGTAGAATGGGTTATTGAAAGTTTAGGAATGGAGTCCCCCCATAATCCTTACCATTTTATCTCCATGAAAGAGGGGCATCACCCCTATTGGTTAGTAGTTGAAACTGCTCCAGGGTGCTCAGCCACGATAAAAAGTGCATTTACCACGATTGATTTCCCTGTGGCCGATTTTACTTGGTCGCCAGAGGTAGCTCAAAGGGGGCAACCAGTGCAGTTCTTCTCGCAGGCTACTGGCAATAGCCCCATTATGCGTTGGTTGTGGCAGTTTGGAAACGGTGGAACTAGCGATAATGAAAACCCATTCCACACTTATAGAATACCTCAAGATCAAACATTTCCAGTAACGCTAACAGTTACTAACGATGCCTGCTCGCATGATACTACAAAGTATATATCTGTTACCGATAAATTCTTTTTGTTCGTCCCTAACGCATTCAACCCTGCTAGTCAGAACATGGCTAACAGAACATTTAAACCCATAATAGGAGACGTCCTAAAATATCATCTCTTAATATACAATCGCCAAGGTGAATGTATATTCCAATCGATTAACGCTGAAGAGGGCTGGGACGGAACTTTTAACGGTGAACCTTGCAATGTGGGAACTTACATATACAAAATTATCTATGTGAAATATAGTGCAGTAGATACGGAGAATGTAAAAAAAGGAACAGTAACGCTAATACATTAGAGCTCCCCTAAAACTGCTAAAGAAATTTTGGAATATGTTTTTGAGAGATTTTTGCTAGTTTTTCAAGGAATAGCTTGTTATTGGGTGGAAAAATTGGTACTCAGCGTCAAAAGAAAACCAAAAGTTCATTTGTAAATAGTCTATTCATCAATTACGACTTTCTCATACCTAAAAAACTAATTTTATAGGAGTAAAGAAGGATAGAGGCGAACTCTTTTGTCTACTAACCTTATTCTTTAATTAAAGAAACAGCTGCTTGAACAGCTACCCCCAAACCCGCGCCAATAGCATCTAATTGCTCGTTGGTTTTTGCCTTTACCGATACCCTATCTTCGGTAATATGAAGAAGCGAGGCTATATTTTTTTTCATGCTTGGGGTAAACAACGCCAACTTAGGTCGCTCTAAAATAATGGTTATGTCCACGTTATTAACGAAGTACCCTCTGTTTGCAATCTCTTGGTGTACGTGTTTCACAATAATAGCACTATCCATATTGTGGGTATGTGAAGCTGTATTGGGGAAACATTGCCCTATATCGGGTAGCGCAAGCGCCCCTAACAAAGCATCGGCAAGTGCGTGGTACAGAACGTCGCCATCGGAGTGGGCAATGCAATGTTGGTGGAAAGGAATCGCTACACCTCCTAACAAAAATGGCTTACAGTTAGGAAAGTTCTCCGTAAATCGGTGTGAGTCGTAGCCGATTCCAATCCTAAAATCGTTCATTAGCGTATAATCCCTTGTTTTCTAATTTGTTCTCTATCAAACGATTTGAAATCGAAAGATAGGGTGAAGTGCAAGGTGTTTTCTAATGGGTTCATTTGTGTAAATGAGAATAGGTAAGAAACATCTATGGCAAACACCGTATATTTTAAACCTACACCTACAGTAGCATATTTTCTATTTCCTTTGTTTTTATTTTCCAAGAAAGTACCAGCTCTCACAAAAAGCATATCTCTGTACGAATATTCTAAACCAATAGCAGCTGTAAGTTCGCGCATCTCTTCGGCAAAACCACCAGGAGCATCGTAGAAAGAGCGGAAAATCCCTTCAACAGAACCCATGGTAGCTAAATTTTTTCCATTGCCATAATATACTGGCTGGTTCGCATTGTCGAGACTGTCTTTGCCATCTTCGGTTTTTAATGGAATAGGTGGAGTCGGTACTAACAATTTAGAAACCTCACCAACTACCGATAATTTATTGTATTTGTCGAATCCCATGGTATAACCTACTCCTATACGAAGGTTGGTAGGAATGAAGTCGCGAGTATTGTTTTGGCTATAAGATATTTTACTACCAATGTTAGAGATATTAACCCCCCAACGGATAATTGATTTGTCGAGTAGTCTCGTGCTTAAACTGTTCTCATAAAATAGAGAAAGGTCGGCAGCCCCAGCCATACCAGGTTTTACATCTACCCCTGCTGTTTGTGTTCCAGAAGCTAAGTTTGAGTATATGAAACGTGGGGTAATAGCCATAGAAAAATGGTCGGTTAATTTACGAGAATAAGTAAAATCGATGGCGAACTCGTTAGGGTTTCTTTCCCCAATAGCAGAGCCGTAAATATCGGTAAACTGAATGCTTCCCATGTTGAAGTATCTCAATGAAAAACCAATAGCATCATTATCTGTGAATTTGTAATATCCAGATAGGTAAGCCATGTTAATGTCCGATACTAAATTTTTTAACCATGGAACATAAGAGATGCCGATCCCAAAAATATTGTCGTTAAAAGCATATTTTGCAGGGTTGTGGTGTTGCGATGCAACATCGGCAGAGGTAGCTA
>CAYJOY010000052.1:0-9948 GCA_964371885.1 uncultured Lentimicrobiaceae bacterium
CACCGTTTATCGATAGGGGTCATGAGCTGGATAATATCGTTCGATGTGCAGCCAGCCACTGCAAACGAAGAGGCCGCGTTATAGGCAAGGCGGTCTAAATCGCTGTTGGTGAGTGCTACCGTAACAGGCGAGCCCAGCGTGCCAGAAGTGGTCACGTAATCAATAATTTCGTGTCGAGAAACGGCGATAAAATCATCGTTATACCGTTGTAAATCTTCTTTGGTGGTTACAGGAAGTTTCACTAAATCGTCGACACTTTGAATTTCAGATGGATCGATGTTATGTTGTTGAAAATAGCGTTGATAGTATGGGGAGTGAGCGGCTACGTATGCTATCTCTTCACGCAAACGGGCGCTTTGAAAATCTTTAATCGTTTTTATATTTTCAAATGATAAGGTATCGTTTTTCATTATTTTTCGCTATTTAGTAATTTTTCCATCTCCAACCGTTCACTAAGATATGGGATTTCGCATTGCAGCGCTTTACCATACAATGATGCTGCCTCTTCCAATTTGTTGAAATGAGTAAAGTAATCACCCATAATACGATACGTATAATAGTGATGAGGGTTATAGGTAAGGAAAGTATCTATCCATTCATTTTCTAACGGTGTATCTGTTTTCATGGCCTCTTTTATTTCAACAATTCCTGCTCTATAGGCTAATAATTTAGGATAATCTTGTTGTAGGAAAAGAGAGTCGGCGGGCACTGCTAAAGCAGGCTCTTGATGGGGCGGCGTTCCTGTCTGGAAGAATTGCTCTAAAGAATAGGCTACCCAGGCTCCTGACTGCCACGGATTAGTAGTTACCCACATAGTGGCACTGTGAGGTTGAAACAGCACGGCATGGTGCGCTATCGACTGGTTTAACGTCATCTCATTGCCAATACCTACATCTTCTCCACCCATTCCATAGCGGTTTCTTAAAATAGAAATCGCATCGGTATGTTCAAGATTATCATGTTGTTGTAGTAATTCCGATAATCGATTGTATCGATATTGGCTATCGCTATTTTTAATATTTTCCACATTATGATCATCATGCGCAAAGGTTTCGCTTTGAAAGTGATTGGTTACTACTAATGGCGATTTAGGGGCACGATACAACGCTATTTGGTCGGGTGTTTTTTCAATGACTGCGGCGCTATTATCTTCTTTCGACCCTATTAAAATAGATTCACTCACAAAGGTTTGGTGTTGCTGCGCCATAGCGTAAGCCTCTTCAATATTAGCAGCATATTGCAATATTTGTCGTGTAAGGATAGAGATAGGGGTGGCGGCCGAGGTAGGGATACTCCCTTTGCCAGCGTTAATGGTAACGGTTAGCCCTTTTTCGTTCATCCCCGACAGTACCCCCATCATTCCTGCCCAAGCTACACTGGCATACTTATACCCCGAATCGGGCACGGCAAAGGTGATAATTTTGTGTTTTGCAAAATCTTCTCCTGCATAAAAATCGAAATTGCGCCCTATTAATAAAGAGGTGTCGCTGTCCCAATTGGCAAAGGCGCTACAACCTACCAACATATATTGCTGCATGGCGTGGCCAATATCGTGGGCACCGTGATAGTTGAGCTGTCGTTGGTAAGGGGTGCCAATGGCATTGTATTCATTGGTACAAAATTGCGACATTGCCATAATTTCGTTTCGGTTTTCTAACGGAATATATTCTCCTAAATTTCTATTAAAAATAATGATAAAAAAACGGAGGAACGAGAGGTATCTTTCGGAAGGGATAATTCTTTTAATTTGATCGATAAAAACATCTTCTTGATATTTCATTAAATCTTTGGTAAGGGCACCTTGTGTGGCGCCACGCTCTTGCCCTGAACCTTTAATGTAGAGTTCCCATAATTGTGAACTATCTTGAACTAAGAACGATTCATTGCAGAAAAGGGTGTCGTTGCGTTCTGTTACCACGTAGTCGTTTACATTCACCTTGAGTTCGGGTTCCCCCATATCGGCTATGGAATACAATATCGTAATAGCAATAATGATCAATGCCAATGCCAGTAGCGTGGGATAGGTTACCAGATAGTGAAACCAGCGGATGAGTATTCTTTTTTTAGACATTTCCAATTTTTTTAGATAAATATTCTTCTCCTAACAATTCGGAACAGGTTTTGGCGGCGGTGAGGGTAACGCCAAGCGCGCCGTGTACGTTTAAGTTTTGCCCCGTTAAGAATAGATTTTCAATTTTTGTTCGGCTAGGAATTAAAGTAGCCATAGTGTTATGATGCCCTTTTAAGATGCCATACGCCGACCCTTGCGGGGTGCCTGTATAGTGTTGGTAGGTAAGTGGGGTTGCAGCATACACAGATAAAATATCCTCTTTATTAATAGGATGAAATTGTGAAGCAAATGCAATAATATTTTCTGTAATTTGTTGTTTTATTTCGTGGTATTCTATACTACGGTTGTGTAAAGTGCTTTCGCTGAATGGTTGAAACACGGTGCTGTGTATGGGCGACATTAAAGTTACCACATCGCTATATTGGGCATTAGTGCTACCCAACTGCGAACTTAATAGGAGCGAGGTAGGGTGTAGAGTTTTCTCATTTAGCGTTACATTCCAAACATCTTCTTTTTCGTATAAATATAAATTTTTATTAATGTATCTGAATGTATTAGGTTTCATTACCATATACACCGAGAAGAGACCGTAGGTGTTAGGCAGGAGGCTCAATCGTGTTTTGTATCCCTTTTTAATGCGCGGCGTTTCTCCCAACAAGGCAAAGGTGTTAATAGGGTGCAGGTTCGATATGTAGTGTTTCCCCTCTACTGTTTCTCCATTTTCGAGGAGTACGTTAGTGATACTCGCACCATTTACGTTAATTTTTGTTACTTTAGCATAGTTACGTACAGTGCCCCCATTTTTTCTGATTTGTGCCACTAATAGATCGGCCAATTGCTGTGTCCCTCCTACAAATCGATACGCCCCTTCAATGTTAGAGTGGTTAATCATGGCGTGGTGATACAAGTTAGCAGCCTCGCGAGTGCCCCCATAAAGCGGATTAGTGCCTGCCAGCACCTGCTGTAGTAGCGGGTTAGTTACACATTCTGCAATAAAATCGACGGTAGAGTAGGAGAGTTTATCGATTTCTCCAGTAGAGAATACCCCTTTTTTGTGTGCTTCAACATTAATAGAGGTGCCTATCTGTTGTATCATTTTGCAATATTTCTCAATGCCTGCCCGCTCGTTGGGAAAATGGGCACTCAATTCATCAATAAAAGCCTCGTAGCCATGACGGTACACAAATTGTTGTTGTTGTCCTAGCTTAATTACATCGAAGTCATCGTCTAGCGCAGTGTATTGCAGCGCATCGAATATGCCAAAGTATTGCAAATATTGGCGCATAATTTGCCCTTCGCCCATGCTTCCAATATAGTGGATTCCGGTATCGATATTACGCCCTTTACGATGAAATGACTGGAGGCAGCCTCCAAAAATATCCATCTGCTCTAATACACATACGTGATACCCCTCTTTACTCAACATGGCACCGCACGCTAAACCGCCGAGCCCACTCCCAATAATCACTACATCGTAGCTACTATCTTTCATCGTATTTTCCATCTTTCTGTTTTAAAATAAAAAGTGTATTACTTGTTTTCGACCGATTTTCCATTACCTCAACCGTCATATTCTCTTGGGCAGCAATGGTTTCAATCTGCTCTCGTGAAAGGAAACACAAGGGTCCATCGGTTTGGTTAAACTTCACAATTTCGGTAGACCATTTTTCGGTTTTCTCTGTATTTTTATGTTTTTCGGTTTGCGAAGTGTCACCATCTCTTATCAGTAATAACCCGTTGGGGTTGAGGGCATGAATGCACTGAACCATCACATTGTTTTGAGCGGTTTTATCTAAGTAATGTAACACATCGCTAATAATAAACACATCGGCATTGGGCATTGGGTATGTTCTAATATCGCCATGCACAAAGTTAATGTTATTGTTTTTGCTGCCAAAACTGTGTTGCGCCACGGCAATTTTTTCGGCATCATAATCTATTCCTAATATTTGTCGTTGATTTGATAACATGCTTAACATAAAAGTTATAGGGCCATAACCACACCCCACATCTACAATAAAGCCTTTACGAGGAATTATCTGATCGTAAATTTGATATTGTTTCTCGAAACGAATTTTTATTCTCATATACCACTCTAAAACAGCTCCTTTGTATGTGTAATTTTTAATCAGAGCATTTTTAAAATAAGGATTTGAAGTGCGATTATAGATTTCGTATATTTTACGATACTCATCTTTATAATATTGCTGAATCTGTTTTGTCCTTTCGCGATACCCTATTCCAAAGGTGGTATCGTTTGGTGTGATGCGTGGTAATATTTTGGTAACTATGTTTCCCCTTTTTATGTACATAGGTTGCGTTTTGGAGCTCACCATTCCGTTTCCATAAAACAGCACTGGGATAATATCTAGGTGTAATTTTTCGGCTAAATAGAATGCCCCTTTGTGGAAACGGGTAATGCTAAGGTTGGCAGAGCGGCTCCCTTCGGGGAAAATAGCAATACTGTAGCCATCATTAACTTTACTTTGTAGCGCCTCTATCATGTTTTCGTACCCATCGGCAGTATGAAAGAAATCGAGATAACGAACCATTCGTCCAAAAATGGGGGAACGCCATACCCAACCGTTGGTAACCATCACTATTTTTTTATGAAGCGCTAATATCATTAAAATATCTATAAAAGATTGATGGTTAGCAATAATAATAGCAGGTTTTTCGAATGTTTCTTGCACGCTATTATCTTTTATTTTTCGTACGCCTATAGCTATTTTAGGATAGATGGCACAGCTCCATCTTATAATTGCATGTGCCCACAATTTTCCTCTTTTACGGGTGCAAGGGAGGGGGTAGGTAACGAGTAGAACGAACTGAATAATGATACACCCTATAAGAAACAGCGTAAAAGTGTAGATGGTGTTAACGAAATCGAAGAGTGTAAACGGGTAGCCTCCATTACGGGTTGGTTTTTCGATAAAAATTCGGAATAGGAATGGTTGCACGGTATAGGCCACGAGTACCACCACTAACATTCCAATGAGCGAGACTACCCCTAAGTCGTGCATGGCGGGGTGTTTGGCAAATACTAACGCGCCCATGCCCACAATGAGTGCAAATGCCGAAAGGAAAATGGCTGCTTTGTGTTGTGCTAACACCTGCGAGCGGTCGCGGTATTGTTGTAACAAGCCATCCATTACGAAAATGCTAAAATCGTCGCCTATCCCAAAAATAAAGGTAGAGAGTATGATGGTAACAATATTGAAAGGGATGCCCAGCAACGACATGATGCCGAGAATGATAATCCAGCTAATGAACATGGGGGCAAAAGCCATTAAGGCCAACTCGATACGTCCATAAGAAAGTAGTAATGTGATAAAAATTAAAAATCCTGAAATGTAGAGAACCAAGTAGAAGTTGTGCTTTACATCTTCTGCTAGTTTTCCAGCAAAATAGGCACGGTCTGCGGCTATAATATGGTGATTGTCATTAAAATGCTCGTATACCTCTTCTTTTTGTTGCTGCTTCATTCGTACTTGCGCCATGAAGGTAATGAGCGAATCTTGTATCGATATCCATTCTGGGAAGAGATGTCTTAGAGGGGTGTTTTCTTCGTATGTGATAGGGGAGTAATGGCGCTCCATGGCCTCACCCCAAGGTTCAAAAGCGTTCTCTTCAAATCCTAATCGGTCGGCTTCTTCGTTGATGAGAGCACTTACTTGCGCCACTTTTTCAGGTGTCCAGAATTGTTTCCATCTTTCCAATCGGTGTTGCTGTATCGAATCGGGTAGGATGAACATCTTAATATGTGCATAAGATAGCAACTGCTGTTCGCGCTGTAATGAATCTAAGCGGTGGCACAGTTGCTGGTACCCACTAGCAGCTTGATTGCCCCCTTTCGATGAGGCTAGAAATACAACATTGCTCTCTCCATCTTCTAAGTCGACAAATTGATTGAGTTGCTCCTCGGCAGCGGCTAAATGTGGCGGCGTGTAGTTAATATTCATTACATCGGTGTCGAATCTAACATCGTTAAAAAAGAGCCAAGCCACTAATGAAATTCCGCCAATGAGGAGCAGGATAGGTTTGTTTTTATCGGGCCGATATTTAGAGATTTTGTCAATCCAACGTCCAACGCTTCTTTGTTTTTGATGAGGTTGAAATGCCAGAAAATGGGGCAAGAAGATGAGGGCAAATAGGGTGGTTCCCACTAAGGTTAGTGAGGAGAATAGTCCAAAATCTTGCAGCAATGTAGAGTTGGTGAACAGGAGCCCGAGGAAGGCGCCAATGGTAGTAAAGCTCCCAATAGTGAGTGGTGCCGACAACTCGCGAAGCAATGTGCGGGCATCGTGGCAGTGGTTAGCGTGCGAGAGAATATGTATCGCATAACTCAAGCTTATCCCTAAAATCACAGAGCCCGAGCCTACTGCAATGAGCGAAATTGAGCCTTGGATGAGATACACCATAGAGAGAGAGAAGAGCCCCCCAAAAACAACAGGGGTGAGTAGTAGCAAGATACCATAGCGCATTCTAAATGCTAATCCCATAAAAATTACCACTATTAAGATGGCGAGATTCATGGTGAACATAGAGTCTTTTTTAATCTGTCGCGCGTTATATTCGGCTACTGCAGGCGCTCCAAAGTAGCTGGTTTCTACCGTTTCATGCTCCTCTTGCACCTCAGCAATAGTCGATTCTATGACATCTATTAAAGTAGAAATATCGCTTTCTTCGGTAGGGTTAATGTAACAAAGCAGGGTTTGTTCATCTTTCGAGAAGATATAGCCATCGATGAGGGTATAATTAAAATTTTGCCCCATCTCTTGCAGTTGCTGTAAAGCATTGCCCGACAGTCCCAGTGGGTCGCGTAAGATGTAGGAGGCGGTATATCCTCCCATGGGAGAAATGAGCCATTCAAAATTTTGCGACATCCTTTGCGCCAGCGCCTCCGACTGTGTCATGGTTGCTAATTGGGCAAAAGCAGAGTCGGTTACAAAAAGGGGAAGGTATTGATAGACAAACTCTGTTACAGAGTCGATAAAAGATTCGTTTACCCCTACCGTTATGGTGCCGTTGGGTAAAAACATCGGGTTGTTTTCTAACTTCTCCTTAAACAGTTCACATGTTGCTATCAACGAATCGGTAGCAGATGGATCAGGATGGCTAAACATCACCACCAAACGGTCTTTAGCAGGGATATTTTCGAAAATCATGGATAAATCCTCTTCCTGTTCTGGGAAGAAAGAGGTGATATCTTCCTCGTAGCTAATTCGTGAGGTAGCCCATGCCATAGCCACTACCGATACCACTAGCAGGCTCCACATTACCACTTTACGATGGTGAAAGAAGTCGTAAATTTTTATAAATAGTTTATCCATTTTTTCTTTTTCTTACTAAAGATAAAAATAAAAACGAAAGGCAAAACATAGCTACTCCTGCGGTTATGGCGAATACAGTAGCCCCTAGTAAATATTGCATCAAATCTTCAGATGCCTTTTCTAATGTAATATTAGAGAAAGTAATTCTGCTCTCTTTTCCGAGCAGTAGCCCTCCCGTCCAATAGCTTCCGTATAAAATAAAAGGGATCATAGGAGGGATGCTAATGTTTGACGCGATGAGTGTCAGCACTTTATTCAAACGGAGGAGATGTGCCACCAAAGCAGCCACCAACATTTGATACCCCCAAATAGGGAAAATGCCAAAAAAGAAGCCTAAGCCCATTGCTCCCGCAATCTTTCCATTCGACTCTTTCGATTCGGTGATATTGTTTTTAATAAACTTTTTCACATTCTCTCGGGTTAACGCGTGGAGTGCTTTCCAGGGGTAATAGTAGAGCAGTGCCACTATTACCAGGAATGTGTTAAGGATGCTAATTCGGGTAAAATCTTTCAGCGGTTTAAAATGGGAGACCCGTTCGTCGGCAGGGGGATAGTACACTTGTATGGGGATGTTGCAAACGGTAATCCCTTTCCAGGCAGCCCGCACAATAACCTCCACCTCAAACTCATAGCGGTTTGAGAAAAATCGCATCCCACCCATTCTCTTTACGGGATATAATCGAAATCCCGACTGGGTATCGGTTAGCGTTTGCCCCGTTTCTACTTTAAACCAAAAATTAGAGAACTTGTTGGCAAAGGTATTCTTAGAGGGCATATTCTCTGCCTGTAAGTTCCGCGCCCCAATAATGAGCATGTCGGGATTTTCTTCTATCTTATCTACAAAATGGAGGATGTCTTCGGGGTAATGTTGTCCGTCGGAGTCGATGGTAAGGATATAGCGGTAACCCTTTTGGAGTGCATATTGAAATGCCGCTTGGATGGCGTACCCCTTTCCGCGGTTAGGGGTGTAAGTGATGTGCGCCACCTGGTGTGCCGCAATAATATCCTTTGTATCTGCATCGGTACTCCCATCATTCACCACCAATAGGTGCTCGGTAATGGCTTTCACCTCGGCAATTACCTGCGATAAGGTTCCATCATTGTTATAAGTGGGCACTACCACCAACAGTTGCAATGCTGCTATTCTCTCCCTTAAACTACTCATGCTGGTATCAATTCCCCTTTCAATTTTACCATTACCTCCCCTTCATAACGCACTTGCGCTGTGATTCCGTAGGGAGCGGTTTCTTTCTTCAACACCAACTGCACCTCAACCACCGAATGGGTGTTTGGTAAAATGGCTTGTACAAACTTGCACTCTTTTATTTTTTGGAAAGTGAGCGGTTGTTGCATCACGTCGGCAGCACAGTTTTTCACCATTTCCATAGTCATTACCCCAGGCACTACGGCCATATCGGGAAAGTGGCCACGAAATACGTCGTGATGAGGATTCACCTCAGCCTTATATAGATATTCATCGCCCTGCGATGCAATAAAAGTAATATCGAATATATTATGATTCATAACTATAGCTTATTTAAAAACGGAAGCTTCTATCGCCACGTTTGTTTTTTTATCGGTAAAATGGTAGTGGGTATAGCCCCCACCTGCTTCCTCTATCTGTAAAGCATCTAAGGTCATGTCTTTGTCTGAAAAGCGAAGCGTCATATTTTTTACATATTTCATTACGCGCGCTTCCGTTGGGGTTAACACCACTTGGTATTGCGATCCCTCCTTTGTAATGGTCATTCCCCAGCCACGTCCCAATTTGGTTACATCGCCCGACATACACGCCATCATCATTTGCGATATTTGCACATACATAGGGTTCGATTTCGCACCACTCTCGATCTTTCTTCCTCCAGAAACGATGGTAAAATTCTCTCCCACCATTACAATTTTATCCCCTTGGGGTTGCGAGTAGTGGAGTGCCAGCGAACCACTGTTATCGTAGTAGAAATTTCCTTTGCTCGCTATCTCGGTTTTAATCCCTTTTACCTTTTTTTGTTGTGAAAAATTTGCGGTTATGGTTTTATTCTGTGCACTGGCCGCAGCCAGTTTCTCGGTAAACTCTTTCAATACCACATCGCCACCACCCGATTGGGAAAAGGCGAACGTGCACATCCAAAAAGAGAGGAGAAAAAGCGTTGTTTTTATCATGATTTATTTCCTTTTATCAATTGTGAAACGGTTACTATTTCGTATTTATTTTTTTGCAGATAAATGATTAGTGCTTCCACTAATTGGGCAGCCCCTTCTCTATTATCGTGTAGGAGGATTACATCGCCCCCTTTTAGCTGGCGGATAATCCGTTGCAGCACTTTTTCAACGGGTTGTTGTAAGGTGTCTAACGATCTAATACTCCAGCCAATGGGCTGTACGTTTGTGGTTTTAACGGCACGGGCAATCATTGGGTTTACCACCCCAAACGGAGGGCGGAAGTAGTGAATGGTTTTGCCTGTTATTTTCTCCAATATGGCTTGGGTGCGCGTTATTTCATTTTCTATTTGTGCGGTTGTCTGCATCGGAAAGGTCCCTTTATGG
>CAYJOY010000053.1:0-9639 GCA_964371885.1 uncultured Lentimicrobiaceae bacterium
GTGCGCGGCGAGGTAAAGATAAATGCACAACTATTGGATGATAAAGTGCTCTTTAAATCTGATGGTTTGCCTACCTACCACTTAGCCAATGTAGTGGATGACCATTTAATGGAAATAACGCATGTTATTCGTGGAGAAGAGTGGCTCCCTTCGGCACCACTTCACGTAATGTTGTACCGTGCTTTAGGATGGCAAGCCCCACAGTTTGCCCACCTCCCACTACTGTTAAAACCCGATGGTAACGGTAAGTTAAGTAAAAGAGATGGCGATAGATTAGGATTTCCCGTGTTTCCACTACAGTGGAACGACCCAAAATCGGGAGAGTTATCGTCGGGATACCGCGAAAGTGGGTACTTGCCAGAAGCAGTGGTTAATATGTTAGCCCTCTTAGGATGGAATCCTGGTAACGATCAAGAAGTAATGACAGTAGAGGAACTCACCGCATTGTTCTCATTAGATAGGGTAAACAAGTCGGGGGCAAAGTTTGATGTAGATAAAGCAAAGTGGTTTAACCACCATTACCTTCAACTCCAAAGTACCGAAGCATTAGCGGCAACATTTGCCCCAATACTAGAAGAGAAAAAGGTAAATGTCTCTACAGAAAAGTTACATCAAATTATAGAAATTAATAAAGAACGAATCCATTTTACCACCGAGTTTTGGGAGGTGTGCCACTACTTCTTCGAAGCGCCCATTACCTACAATCAAGAAGTGTTGAAAAAAAGATGGAAAGAAGGGACAGATATACACCTACTCGCAATTGCAGAAATATTATCGGCGACGCCATTCCAAAAAGAAGAAGCGCACAATGAGGTGGTGAACTATATAAAAACGGGCGGACTGAATATGGGGCAAATCATGAACTGCCTCCGCGTAAGCTTAGTAGGCGATGCTAAAGGGATAGACCTATTTGAAATAATAGAACTAATAGGTGCCAACGAAGCCATGGTCAGAATACAAAAATTAGTAACCACAATGGCATAACATAATATTAGGAGGATGGGCGAAAATCTCATCCTCCTTTTACTTCTAGGAGCTTTCAATGGTGATATTCGAACAAAAAACTCGAATAATAAGCTATACTTTCTTTAAATAGCAAGTCTTTAGAACAATACTACTACCCTCAATCTTACAATCAATTTCACTTAAGTTTTCGGTAAGACGGATGCTTTTCACCTTGGTGCCGCGCTTTATAACCATGGTAGAACCTTTCACCTTTAATGTTTGAGTAACCACAGCCGAATCGCCATCTTGCAACTCATTGCCGTTAGCGTCAACACAAGTGGTGGCAACTTCTTCCTCCTCGCCGTTCCACTCGTGCGCACAAGTAATACAATTATATAAAGTGCCGTCGTGGTAAAAATCTTCAGATCGGCAAATAGGACAATGGGTAATTTCTGACATGTTCTTTTTTTGTTTAATTTGAAAAGCAATGCTAAGATCGCCATAATAAAATAGAATGCAAAAGTACACTTTTTATTTTTTTTGTGAATAACTATTTTTCTAAATAGAGTCATAATGTAAAAAAATGTACATTTGCAACTTCAAAATAATAAAAAATAGCCATATATGAAAAAGATTATCCTCACAGTTTTTCTATCATTAACATTAGTTTTATTAACGGCTCAAAATCGGCCGCTAACCGAAGTCGACTTTATTGGAGTTGATTTTACAATGGTAAATGTAATAGGTGCAACTGAATCAGACGAGCAGTTTATAAAAGTATTTGAAGGGATTAATAACTTAATGATTGCAGAACCCGAAAAATACGATGTAGGAAAATTCCTTAATCTGAACGTTAAAACCACCTTTGTAGAAGATGCAATAGACCAAGTGGATGCCCTTAATACTATCGATTTTACCAATAGGAGAGATCATGAGATTGACATCGATAAAGTAATTGCCAATTATCCGAATAGTAAGGGGAAAAAATTAATCCTTATTGTGGAAGAACTCAATAAAGGAAAAGCGCAAGCAAAGTTTGTGGCCGTTATTTTCGATGGTGAAGATAAAGAGATACTTAAAGAGTTTTATATCACTGGAGAACCAGGTGGTTTCGGACTTAGAAATTTCTGGGCTGGCGCAATATACAACGGGTTGAAAGAGTGGCAAAAATCAGAATCTAATTAACAAAAGTAACAAAAAGAAAAAACGCTTTTTTTTCATAAGAAAATCATTATTTTTTTGTATTTTTGCCGCTTGAAATAACATTTGCAAAATACAAAATTAATATGGAAAAAATTAAAGTAGGGATCAACGGATTCGGAAGAATTGGTAGATTAGTTTTTCGTGCTTCAATGTTAAGAGACGATGTTCAAATTGTTGGAATTAACGATTTGTTAGACGTTGATTACATGGCATATATGCTTAAGTACGATTCAGTACATGGAACATTTAAAGGGACTATCGACGTAGTTAATGGTCAGTTAATAGTTAATGGAAATGCTATTCGTGTTACTGCTGAGCGCGATCCTGCTAATCTTAAATGGGATGAAATAGGTGCGGAATATGTGGTAGAATCTACAGGATTATTTTTAACGAAAGAAAAAGCAGATTTGCATCTTCAAGCAGGTGCAAGAGTTGTGGTAATGTCGGCTCCTTCAAAAGACGATACTCCGATGTTTGTAATGGGTGTAAACCAAGATACTTATGCCGGACAAACCATCGTTTCTAACGCGTCGTGCACAACCAACTGTTTAGGGCCGTTAGCGAAAGTTATCCACGAAAATTTTGGCCTACTAGAAGGGTTAATGACTACCGTTCACGCAACTACATCTACCCAAAAAACAGTAGATGGACCGTCTCATAAAGATTGGCGCGGCGGCCGTGCAGCAGGTGGAAATATTATACCATCGTCTACAGGGGCAGCTAAAGCAGTTACGAAAGTAATCCCTAGCCTTAAGGGTAGATTAACTGGAATGTCGTTCAGAGTTCCTACATTAGACGTATCGGTTGTGGATTTAACTTGTCGTTTAGAAAAAGCTACTACTTACGAAGAGATAAAAGCCGTAATTAAAAAAGCTTCTGAAAACGAATTGAAAGGAATATTAGGATATACAGAAGATGCAGTAGTCTCTTCAGACTTCATAGGCGAAACAAGAACCTCTATGTTCGATGCAACCGCAGGTATTATGCTGAACGAAAATTTCGTAAAACTGGTTTCGTGGTACGATAACGAAATGGGCTACTCTTGCAAAGTTTTAGACCTTATTGCACATATCAATAGCGTGAAATAGTAATCGATGAAATGGACATCCTTTTTGCCGAAATAGTTCTTCCGCTACCTTTGGGACAAACGTTTACGTATAAAATCCCAAATGAGTTTAAAGCGCAAGTTGCCTTCGGAGTAAGAGTGGTGGTTCCGTTCGGACGAAATAAATTATATACAGGAATAGTTGTGGCGGTACATGCAGATGTGCCGTCACAATTGTATGTAAAACCTATTGTAGACGTTGTAGATGAACGACCTATTATTACCGAAAAACAATATGAACTTTGGCAATGGACTGCCAATTATTATCTCTGTACTTTAGGCGAAGTGGTGGCAGCAGCGTTGCCGTCGGGGTTGAAATTAGCAAGCGAAACACAAATTTTGTTTCATCCTAATTTTGAAGGTGATATTTCTGAAATTACCGAATACGAAGCAAAAGTGGTAGATGCCATTACCAATCACCACCAATTGTCGCTGCGTGAACTTTCGAAACAGATTGATATACAGAAAGTTTTTCCAATAGTGAAATCGCTAATGGAGAAAGAAATACTTATAGCTGCCGAAGAAATTAAAGACCACTATAAGCCTAAGTGCGATGCTTATATAGTGCTTCACAACGATTATGCTAAAAACATAGAAGCACTCTACCCTTTAATAGATCAACTAGAAAAGAAAAAGGCAACACAGAAACAAGCACAATTGCTACTTGCTTTCTTAACCTTAGGTACTCAAAAATTGGAAGATAAATATTGCCATAAAAAAAGCGACCTAATAGCAAAGGCAGACGTTTCGGCAAGTTCATTACAAACACTAATAAAGAATAATATCTTAAAAGTGGAGCAACGTCGCGTCTCGCGATTGGTGCCAGTTAATAACAATCAATCACTAGCCCCCATCTCTCTATCTCCCGTGCAAGAAGAGAAGTTTGCTCAAATAAAAGAGCATTGGAGGCAATTCTCAACCGTGTTATTCCATGGAATTACAGGTAGTGGAAAGACAGAAATTTACATAAAGTTAATAGATGAGGTGCTGCAACAAGGGAAACAGGTGTTATATCTTCTGCCAGAAATAGCCCTTACTACGCAAATTGTAAATAGATTACGAAAATACTTTGGCAATCAAGTAGCCGTATATCACTCTCGATTTAATGAGTTTGAGCGGATAGAAATATGGGATTCTGTATTGCATCACCAAGAAAGCTCGACGCAGAAATTTAACTTAGTGCTCGGAGCAAGGTCTTCCTTATTATTGCCTTTTAATAATTTAGGACTCATTATTGTTGATGAGGAGCACGATGCCTCCTACAAACAGCACGATCCTTCGCCCCGTTACCATGCCCGCGATTTAGCCATAGTAGCCGCACAAATGCACCAAGCCAAGGTGCTGCTAGGAACCGCTACCCCGTCGTTGGAAAGTTACTATAATGTAAAACAGAAAAAATTCGGATACGTAGAACTCAACGAGCGTTATGCACAAAGTACCCTCCCCGATATTTGGATCGAGAATATGTTGGAGGCACAAAAACAGAAGAAGGTGCAGGGTAATTTCTCGCAATTTCTTATCGATCACGTAGGGCAAGCTTTAGAACGCAAGGAACAAGTAATTATCTTTCAAAACAGACGAGGCTATGCGCTACGCTGCCATTGCGATGTGTGTGGTCATATTCCAGTCTGCCAACATTGCGATGTTACGCTCACCTATCACAAGGCTTCAAGCTTGTTGAAATGCCACTATTGTGGATATGCTATCGAGTTGCCAAAATATTGCCCTAACTGTCAAAGCCCTAACATCACAATGAAAGGAATAGGGACAGAGAAAGTAGAAGAGCATCTCCAACACCTTTTCCCCGGAGCAACGGTAGCGCGGCTAGATGCCGATACCTCAAGGGCCAAGACAGCATATCAGAGAATTATCTCCGATTTTGAACAACAGAAAACACAAATTTTAGTGGGGACACAAATGGTAACCAAAGGTTTAGATTTCGGGAACGTAAGTGTAGTAGGCATTTTAGATGCCGACAGTTTGCTCTCCTATCCCGATTTTAGATCTTTCGAGCGCGCGTTTCAAATAATGGCACAAGTAAGCGGCCGCGCAGGAAGGAAAAATGTACACGGAAATGTAATTATTCAAACCTATCAACCTTATCATAAAGCACTACAATACATTGCTGGAAATCATTATTTATCAATGTATAATAATCAGATAGAAGAGCGGATTAATTTTATGTACCCGCCCGTGTATAGAATGATAAAAATTACATTAAAAGATAAAGAGGAGAAAAAGATAAACGAAGCTGCTCAAACCCTTTTTAACGCCCTTGTTACCGATTTTAAAGGCTATATTTTAGGTCCTGCTAACCCGATAGTGGCGCGTGTGCAAACCTATTTCCTGAAAGATATTTGGATAAAATTGCCCAAAAGCCAAAATTTAGAAGCCCTAAAAGGAAAAATAGCGGAAACCATTTACTTTTTCAAGCAAGATGTCCGCTATAAATCGGTAAGGATAAATATTAATGTAGACTGTTAGTACTAGTCTATTAATTCAAAACCTGTATACTTCTGTAACACTTTAGGAATTGCAATTCCTTTGTCGGTTTGATTATTTTCGATGAGTGCTGCCATAATACGTGGCAATGCTAGTGCGCTTCCATTTAAGGTGTGTGCTAATTTTGTTTTGCCTCCCTCTTCTTCTTTGTATCTTAATTTCAATCTGTTAGCTTGAAAATTTTCGAAATTAGAAACGGAGCTTACCTCTAGCCATTTTTCTTGTGCTCTCGAGTACACTTCCATATCGTAGGTGAGTGCCGAGGTAAAGCTAAGGTCGCCACCGCAAAGGCGGAGTACTCTAAAAGGGAGCTCTAATTTGCGCAAAATATTCACTACATAATCTTTCATCGTTTCTAGGGTAGCATACGATTGATCGGGGTGTTGTATTTGTACAATCTCTACCTTATCGAATTGGTGGAGACGATTTAAGCCCCGCACATCTTTGCCATACGAACCGGCCTCGCGGCGGAAGCATGCAGAATAAGCGCAGTTTTTAATAGGGAAGTCGTTCTCTTTTAAGATAACATCTCTATAAATATTGGTAATAGGCACCTCGGCAGTAGGAATAAGATAGAGATCGTCGGCAGTAGCGTGGTACATTTGCCCATCTTTATCAGGGAGTTGCCCAGTAGCGTATGCCGAGTCTTTGTTTACCATATAAGGAGGTTGCACCTCAACATAGTTGTTTGCCACCGCTTCATCGAGGAAAAAGTTAATAAGGGCGCGCTGTAAACGTGCCCCTTTACCTTTATATATAGGGAAACCGGCACCAGTTATTTTAGTGCCTAATTCAAAATCAATAATGTCGAATTTCTTCACTAAATCCCAATGTGGCATTGCATCTTCTCCCATGTTTAGGGCTTCCCCTTCTTGGAATGCAATCTCATTATCGTCGCTACTTTTACCACAAGGCACACTCGTGTGGGGAAGGTTAGGAAGTTGCACCAATTGTTCGTGCAACTCTGCCTCTTTCTCCCTCAACAACGCTTGTGTCTCTTTTTCAAGCCCTTTCAATTCGGCAATGCGTGCCTTCATTGCATTAGCTTGCTCGTGTTGACCCGACTGAAACAACGAACCAATCGCCTTCGACGATTTGTTCTGCTCCATTAAATTGTCGTCTAATACCTTCTTATTCTCTCTAATAGATTGATCTATAGCAAGAATAGAATCGACAAACGGTTGAGCATCGAAATTTTTTACTTGTAATCTTTCAACCACAAACTGAGGGTTTTCTCGTAGTAATTGTATTGGGAGCATTATCTATTTTTTGAGTGGTTATTATTAGATGATAGCAGCGTATTCTTCTGCCGATAATAAGTTTTCTAGTTCTGTAGCATCTGTAATTCTTAATTTAATAATCCAACCTTCTCCGTATGGATCTTGATTAATAATTGCTGGGTTATCTTCTAAAGTTTCGTTAAACTCAATTACTTCACCAGCTACTGGTAAGAATAGGTCGGATACTGTTTTAACAGCTTCAATAGATCCAAATACTTCTTCAGCATCTAACGTTTCGTCAACAGTGTTTACATCTACGAAAACGATGTCGCCTAATTGAGATGCTGCATACTCAGTGATTCCAATAGTGGCAATGTCGTCATCTACTCTTAACCATTCGTGATCTTTTGTGAATTTTAAATTGCTAGGTAAGCTCATAGTTTTATTCTTTTTTTTATGTTTATTATTTAAATATTTTAACGATACGCATTGGTAGGGTTAGATAGTCATAATTTCTTTCTCTTTCTCTACAAATATAGTATCTATTTTTGCTATAAATTCGTCGGTTACTTTTTGAATATCTGCTTCTAATTTTTTAATAGCATCTTCAGGAACGTTGTCGTCTTTTAATTTTTTAGCCACATCGTTGCCATTTTTACGCGCTGTTCTCACATTTACTTTTGCTTGTTCAGCCTCTTGTTTTGCTTTTTTTACCAACTCTTTTCTTCTTTCTTCGGTTGGGGTTGGAACAACAATGCGAATAAATTCGCCATTGTTTTGTGGGGTAAGGTTAAGATTAGCCGCCAAAATAGCTTTTTCAATAGGCACTAACATGGTGCGCTCCCATGGCTGTACTACTATTTGGCGCGCATCAGGTGTGCTAATGTTACCCACTTGCTCAATAGGAGTGGGGTTGCCGTAATAGTCTACCTTTAAGCCTTCTAACATAGCCGGAGATGCTTTGCCCGCACGTATTTTCTGTAACTCTCTTTCGTAAAATTGAATAGCGCCTTGCATGCCCTCTTTCGTTTGTTTCAAACATTCGTTAATCTGTTCCATACTATTTGTTGTTTTTTATGTTAAATTTATCTTTCGAAAATTAAGCGGCAAATATACAACATTTTTTTTAGGGACTTCTAAAAAAATTGAAAAAAGAGTACAACTCTTCCCCTCACGATTTGAAAGGATGAAAAGTGTGAAATTTACTACAACTTTCTCAAAAACTCTTCAAACTTAATCTCTAACTTTTGAGTTGCTAACGAAACCTAGCATGTTTTATAGTTTTAATGCCATTTCTCGATAGTTTTAAAATCTCTGATAAGTAGATAAATAACTTTTCTTCGCAAAATTGATGGTGTAATTGTTTGTCTTTTAGTTTGATGGAGTTTTTTTTGAAGAGTTACCTACACATAATGTCTTGTTTATAAAAAATATTATCTTTGCCGCTCAATTTTTCAAAAAAACTAATTGATAATTATTTAAAAAACAATTTTATTAACCAAAACTTTAATCATTAATGAAAAAAATAACTTTTTTTATGATTGCTTTGTGTATCAGTGCAATAACATTTGCACAAAACACAAAACTAACCACCGCTAAAGAAGCGAAAAACTTCAAGACGGAGGTTACAACCCAATTTGGGAAGTTTGTTCCTAAAGAACTCTCTAATCAAATTACCGAGTTAGATCTAAATTTGCAAATGCCAAAAGCTGTCAGAAATGCTGCTAAAAGTGATGTAGATACGGATACTATACTCAACTTCTTCGCAGGTTTCGAAGGCATTACTATGTACACTTGGTCTGATGACACTGCAACTGTAGAGGTTGAAGGTGGTTATGTTACAGGACATAGCTATATGGGACATACCAAATTTGCTGAAAAGTATTCTCTATCACAACCAGGTACACTTAATGGGTTTATTTACTATCCAGGCGAAGCGCAAAGCGATGCCGCTACAGATAGTATTACTTTTAAAGTGTGGGCTGATAACCTAGGAATGCCAGGTGCCGAATTAGCAACTGTAAAAGTTGCCATGAGCGACATTGAAACTCCTGCGGTAACCGAAGAAGGCTTAGTTCCAATGGAAAATAGCATTACATTACCTACAGCCATTACCAATATCCGTAATTTTTACATTGGGTATGAGATTACTTATGGCGCCGCTGTAGATACATTTGCTATGCTACAATCGCAAAACTTCTTTTCTCCTAACACGCTCTATATGTATGATCCAGCAGCAACAGCTTGGACTGACCTTGGTACTTTAACGGGTGGTGCTGCTTCTTGCTTATACATTGGTGCTAGAATTGACATGACTCCAACAGGGCCTGTTGCTGATGTTTCTGCTACTAGTCACGCTTTTTTCAATGTGCCTATAGGTGAAACAGCTACATCTAATACATTTGTTCTTGAAAACTTTGGTTTAGACGGACTTACCATTACAAGTGTTACAGGTGTTACAGCTCCATTCACAACAACTTTAAACCAAGCTATTAACCTTGATGCAGATAGTACTCATGAATTTACATTCTCTTTTGCTCCAACCACGGCTGGAACTTATAATGCTGAAGTTGAAGTAGTAACTAATGGAGGGACTTTTACCATAACTCTTTCAGGTACAGGTGTTACTCCTATTACAGAAGATATGACTGGTGACTTTGAAAC
>CAYJOY010000054.1:0-629 GCA_964371885.1 uncultured Lentimicrobiaceae bacterium
AAGGGTAACACCAGCATCAAGGGTTAAAGTTACCCCCTCAGGGATGGTTATAGTACATGTAGAGGTTACATTAGTAGCAAGTGTAATATCATTTTGTAGGGTAATTCCTTCAGCAGGACATGGTCCCGTTGTTAAAGCGTCCACTAATCCTTGCGAAGTTGTTACAAAATTTGTCCATTGCGCCACCGCGGTTTGGTTTGTGGTGTAGGTCCAAGTGTCGCCAGTTTCAATAAACTCATCGCCAACTTTCCATCCTGCAAAGTCGAGCGTTGTGTGGGTAGGGGTGGGTAAGTTATTCATTTGTTCGCCATTTGCAAAGCACTCAGGATCTAACGTTCCCTCTCCTCCGTTTAAGTCAAAAGCTAATTGTGAGCCGTCGTTAATAACTTCAATTTTGTCAGCGCTTAGTTGAGTACTCCATCCTGTAGCTACTTCATAATCGTTATCATATCCGCAAGGGACGTATACTACTACGTTAGGTGAGTTGCTAAAAGTTGAACTTTTTATAATTGGAGGTGCTGTTGCGTATAAAGTAAGGCTATCTAAGTTTTCGCTTTCTGCAAATGCATTATTTCCTATGGAAGATAAACTCGCACCAAGAATGGTTACATTTTCTAGGCTAGCACAAC
>CAYJOY010000054.1:639-2194 GCA_964371885.1 uncultured Lentimicrobiaceae bacterium
CAAGCACTTCAGTTACGCCCTCTGGTAATGTAATATTGGTGATTGTAGTACTTCTGAATGACAATTTGCCAATTGTGACAATTAAACTATTATTATCAAAATTAACAGATGTAAGGCCAGTACACACATAAAAAGCTCTTTCACCAATGGCGGTAACGTTATAGTCGATGCCGTTATACTCAACAGTTGCAGGAATGGTAATGGAACCAGTGTATAAATTTGAAGTGCTTGTTGAAGATAGATCAGCATGCGAACCATCGTGGGAAACCTCTACAGTAGGAGGGGTGGCAGACGCGTCTGTAATTTTGTAGTAAATCCCATCTACTTTGAATACGTTAACAGGGTTGCCATCAGGGTCATTGCCTGATATGGCACCTAAAATGAGTCCTTGGTTATTAATAATGCCTTGGTTATCAATAGTTCCTTCGTTGGTAAGGGTAGCTCCGTTGGCAATGGCTAGGGTTAATGTTGCAGGAATATTTAGTTGGCAAGTTGTTCCAACGGTTGCATTTTGTGTAAGAGTAATATTACCAGTTAGGATAATTTGGCTATTTGAGCATGCCATTAAAGCATCTATCAATTCTTGTTCGTTTGCCACAGAAGCTACTGGTGTCCATTGTGCTACCGCAGTTTGGTTGGTGGTGTAGTTCCAATTTTGATTGGTGATTAAAGTCTCGCCAATTTTCCAACCTGCAAAGTTGTGGTCAGCTTTGGTTAATGTTGTAGTTGGAAGGGAAATTGGATCACCCGTAACTTGACATATAGGCTCTAATGTAGTAGGGGTACCACCAACTACGTCAAATTGCAACTGGGTGCCATCTTCTGCATTTATATCAAACGTGTTCCAATTTGAACTGGTAGCACTTGAATAGTTAACGTATGAGGCGTACGCATTGCAGGGCACAATCACCTTGGCTGTAGTGGGAACATTATCAAAAACGTTATCGCGAACTGTGGGGGCAGATGCGGCTTTCACAATAATAGTACTTAATGAGGGACAGCCGAAAAATACTCGATTTTTAATCTCTTCAACTGTAGATGGAATGGTAATAGTTGCTAACGAAGTGCACTCGTAAAACATTCTTTCATTGATGTTTGTAACTCCCTCAGGTATAGAAATAGTTTCTATTCCACTCCATGCAAAAGCATCAGCTCCTATAGTGGTAATAGTGGTAGGAAAATTAATAGTTGCAAGAGCATAGCAATTTTGGAATGCCGCTGCATCAATAGTTGTATGTCCCTCAGCGATAGTGATACTTGTGATGTTTGCACAATTTTGAAAAGCGGTGCCAAAATCTACTGATGCAGGAATAGTAACATCTCCTGTTAACCCTCCTGGAACTTTTATGATTTGATCTGCAACTTTATTGTATAAAACTCCATCAGTAGAACTGTAATTCGCATTTGCTCCGTCCACGTTGATTGCAGATATACTGTTGGCGTATTTAAAGGCATTTGGCTCTATAGTACTCACACTGCTTGATACTGCCACAGTACCTGTTTTCGCCCCAGGGCAATAAATAAGGGTAGTTTCTAATTCATTGTATAATACACC
>CAYJOY010000054.1:2204-6946 GCA_964371885.1 uncultured Lentimicrobiaceae bacterium
GGCTTCACGAAACGCATTATTATCAATAGATGTTACGTGTTCAGGAATGGTAATAGAGGTTAGCCCTGACCCACGGAATACGATAGTTCCAATGGTTTCAACATATTGTAGGTCAATTGAAGTAAGAGCAGAACAACCTTGAAATGCATGATTACCAATTTTTTCAACAGAAGTTGGCAAAGTGACTTCTCTAAGATTTGTTGAATTTTGGAATGCACGCTCGCCAATGGCAACCACTCGCAAAATAATAGATTCAGCCACAATCACTGTAGGTGCAAACCATACGTCTCCAACGTATGAACCGTCCCTATAATCATCATCGTGAGTAATTTCTACATTAACGTCGGTTGCGGAAGTTACTTGAATAACTTTGTAATACTTGTCGTTAACCGTATATATTTGGCCAACTGTTGGTGCTTGTCCCCAACCAGTTCCCCAAAAGAGGAAGAGTGCTAGGGTAAAAAGAATAAATTTTTTCATTTTTGATAAATTTTTTGTTAATAACTTTTTTGATTTTTTTTTGTTTATTTTTTGTTTTTGATGACTATTTTGAGCGTTTTTTTATTTTTTTAAGATGATTTGGTAGTGTAATTGAGAGAAAAATGGAAGACTTTGGGATGTATCTGAGTATTTTTGAAGAAGAAGTGAAGATGTTGCCCTCTTATTATAGCTCGTGAAATTAAATTGTAAAATATTGCACTTCATGAAATTAAAATGAGAATTGCACCCAAATGGGCGCGAAAATAGCGACTTGTTTGATGCTAAAAATGGCATTTTTCCTATGATATAATATCTGCAAAAATAAGTTTTTTTTTATACCAATAGTTATTATTCTAATGCCCGTACATTAAATGGACTTTTAGCATGTTCACTACTTGTTATCACTCACCAAAAAACTATTAGCCATTGCCAAAAGTTCGAGGTCAACTTCAAAAACTTTTGCAATACGCAATGCCTCTAGAGGAACCTCGCTCTCTTCGGTTTCAATAGGTTGGTAGTCGATATGTTTCGATAACTCTTTTAATGCAATTTTCTCCCCATCTTTAATCTGTAATCCTTTTATACGTAGCTTTTTGCATTTTGTGTTTTTGGAGGTATAATGGCTTGTAATTACGCAGTTAGTAGCATATTTACGCATCATTTCGCAATAGGCGGTTACCAATGCCGTCCCTTCTTCGGGGTTGGTAGTGCGCGCCAACTCATCGATTAAAATGAGTAGTTTTCTCCCTTTTTTGGCTTCTTGTAAAAAATGGTTTACACTCAATATTTCGGCGGCAAATGAGGAGAGCCCCGAGAATTCGGTGTGTAGCTCTTCTGCCGAGAAATAGATCTCTTCAACGGGGGTAATAGTAGCACTATGCGCTGCTACAGCAAAGCCAAATTGAAACATAGTTTGTGCCCATGCCAAGCTTTTTAAAAGGACGGTTTTGCCCGCCATATTGGCACCCGTTATTAAATAAGTGGTGTTTTCTAACGCTATATCTATAGGTTGAAATGTACTCCCTGTAGGTAAATTTTGGCGTACTAATGGGTGCACAAGCCCCGTATAGCTACTGTTTGTATGCGAGATATGTGGGATGGTACATTCCCATTTTAGTGCTAATTCGGCTTTGGCTATGAGTAAATCTAACGATGCTACCCTCGCAGCGCACGCTTGCAAGGTGTGGCTAAACGGGGCTAGTTGTTCCGATAGTGTTTGCAATACCAGCTGCTCTACCTGTAATAGCTCTTGTTGTAACGCCACCTCTTCTTCGTGGTTGCAAGTAGCGTTAATAGCTTTGCGCAAAGGGGCTAACCGTGGATGATACCCCTCGTAGATATGAAAATGGGGCATGCGTATCTCCTCGGGGTTGAGCATGTTAACCATCCCTTCAACGGAGGGGAGAGAGAATAGGGGGAATTGCATAGCGGTGAGCATTTCGCCTATTTGTTCAAATGCCAACCCATTCTTTTTGAGTTCAAAAAGTTCGAGCTCATCCAAAATATCTCCATTCTCAAGTCGTTGCACCGTAAGGTGAAGATCTAGCACAGTGGCTAGGGTTCTCTTTAGCTTTTCAATATCGAAATGGCTATTTTTTTGGTGCCAAGCAATAACCTGTTCTAAATCGTAGAAAATGTTTTGCAACGTTGTGCTGTCGCAGGTAAAAATTTGTTGTTGCAGTAGCTTTTTCCCGATAGGGGAGGAGAGGTGCAACGCATCGTTTAACGCACGGAATACAGGCGTTTTTTGAAGTAAGTCAGCAAAGGTGAAATGCTCCATTACTGTCTTTTCCCAGGCGAGTTAAGGGCTTTCATTAAGTTTCTCCCTTTGTCGCTGTTTACCATTTTCATCATTTTGCGTGTATCGTCAAACTGTTTTAGCAGTCGGTTCACATCTTGAATATCAGAACCGCTACCTTTAGCAATTCTTTTTTTACGACTACCATTAATCATATCGGGTTTAGAGCGCTCCTCGGGGGTCATCGATAAAATAATGGCTTCTACCCCTTTAAATGAGTTATCGTCAATCTCTAAATTTTTAATGGCTTTCCCAATACCAGGAATCATACTCATTAAATCTTTAATATTGCCCATTTTTTTAATCTGAGCAATCTGATTTAAGAAGTCGTTGAAGTCGAATTGATTTTTCGCTAATTTTTTTTGAAGTTTTCGCGCCTCTTCTTCGTCAAATTGTTCTTGTGCTTTTTCTACAAACGAGCGAATATCGCCCATTCCTAGTATCCTTTCTGCTAGGCGGTCGGGGTGGAACACATCGAGTGCTTCCATTTTTTCCCCTAGTCCAATAAACTTAATAGGTTTATTTACCACCGAGCGTATGGAGAGGGCGGCTCCCCCGCGGGTATCGCCATCCATTTTAGTAAGTATTACCCCGTCGAAGTTCAAGCGGTCGTTAAAAGCTTTCGCGGTGTTAACAGCATCTTGCCCGGTCATGGCATCTACTACAAATAATATTTCGTGAGGATTGGTTGCAGCTTTAATGTTGGCAATCTCTTCCATCATCTCTTCATCTATTGCTAATCGGCCAGCGGTATCAATTAGCACCACGTTGTGCCCCCATTCTTTAGCATGCGCAACGGCAGCTTTGGCAATTTCTACCGGTTTTTTCGACCCTTCCTGGGTGTATACATCAACGCCAATTTGCTCTCCGAGCACCTGTAATTGGTTAATTGCAGCAGGGCGATATACGTCGCAAGCTACTAATAATGGCTTTTTCCCTTTCTTATTTTTAAGTAAACGGGCTAATTTTGCCGCATGGGTAGTTTTACCCGAACCTTGTAATCCCGACATTAAAATAACAGCTGGGTTGTGGTTCAGATCTATCTCTTCAGCCGTTTTTCCCATCAGTGTTATTAACTCATCGTAGGTGATTTTTACCATGAGCTGACTAGGCGAAACTACTTTAAGAACATTCTGTCCCAATGCTTTACGCTTCACTTCGTCGGTAAAATCTTTGGCTATTTTATAGTTAACATCGGCATCTAAAAGTGCTTTTCGCACCTCTTTTAGTGTTTCTGCAACGTTTATTTCTGTTATTTGACCTTGCCCTTTTAAGACTTGAAAAGCCCTTTCTAATTTGCTACTTAAACTATCGAACATATATATTTGTAGTTAAAAAAATGAAGCGGCAAAATTACATTTTTTTTCTGTATTTTTGCACGCTAAATTTTAAAGAATTATGGACAATAGACGACAACAACGAGTAGCCAAACTTATTCAGAAAGAATTAGGGGATATTTTCCTCGCCGATTCACTACCCATTTACGATTGTATGATCTCAGTTACACACGCCACAATAACCCGCGATATGTCTATTGCGAGAGCCTATTTAAGTGTTTTTAATGCTGAAAATAATCAAGAGGTGATGAAAAAAGTGCGACAAAATACAAAGGATATACGATATAGAATAGCACAGAAATTAAAAAATCAGCTGAGAATAGTTCCCCATTTAGAATTTTTTATTGATGATACGCTCGATCAAATTGAGACTATCGAAAATCTTCTGAAATCATAAGAGAGGTTACGAGTTCCCCTTTACAGAGCTCATACAATATCTATATGCAAAAGTCGAACATCTCTACAGCGTTCTATATTGCTTGTCGTTATATTTTTTCAAAAAAAAAGTATAACGTAATCAATGTTATATCAATAATTGCAGGTGTTGGTGTTTTTGCCAGCGTTGCCGCTTTGATAATTGTCATGTCGGTATATAATGGCATGGCCAGTTTAGTAGAGACCAACTTTAACCATTTTAATCCCGACTTAGAAATTACATTGTCGGAAGGAAAATCTTTCAAAAGAGATAGTTTTCCAATACAACCACTTCAGGCCATTAGTGGGGTTAGGGCAGTGCTGGAGGTGGTGTCGGATTTAGCCTTAATAACCTTTAAAGATAGGCAACTTTTGGCAGAAATAAAAGGGGTCTCGGACGAATATCCAAAAGTAGCACAGTTAGAAGAGATGGCTGTTGTGGGCGCGTTTGAGGTAAATAATAGTAATGTAGAAACAGCCGTAGTTGGGGGCTTAAATGCTATGCAGTTGCAACTCCGTTTTAATGAATTGGAGTTTTTAAAATTTTATTATCCCAAAAGGCATAAAAAAAACTTAACCAATCCTACCGATGCCTTTCATACCCAATTTCTTCAAGTGGGAGCCGTTTTTCAATCGAATACCGATTACGATAGCAAAGTGGTGTTCGTTCCTATTGCTTTTGCCAGAGATTTATGCAGTTATCACAATGAAGT
>CAYJOY010000054.1:6956-8760 GCA_964371885.1 uncultured Lentimicrobiaceae bacterium
GTGTTCATAAATAATAAAGAACAATTAGATGAGATTCAAAAAGAGGTAGCCAGCATGTTGGGGGAAAGGTATATAGTGAGAAATTGTTACGAACAGGAAGAGGTGATTTTTAAAGCCATTAAAATAGAAAAACTGGTCATTTTTGTTATTCTAACATTTATCATACTTATTGCGGTCTTTAATATAATAGGTATAATAGGGATGATGTTGGTAGAGAAGAAGCACGACATAGAGATTTTGGTCACGTTGGGATGCTCTGAATCGTTAATACGGCATATTTTTGCCTTTCATGGTTTGTTAATAGCATCTATTGGGGGCGGTTTGGGTTTATTGGTAGGCTATATTATATGTTTCTTGCAACACACCTTCGAATTAATAAAGTTAGGTGGAGGCACGCATTACATTGTTACGGCATACCCTGTAGAAGTACGATTTTTAGATGGCTTTCTCATCGTATTTTCACTTCTTTTGGTCAGTTTAACCGCGTCGTTTTTATCGGTTGTACGCCTCCAAAAAAATAAAAATTACAAAAAATAATAGTGGTGCGATTTATACCAATATTTTTTATATTTTTACCCGCCGAAAAAATAGTAGGAGAGATGGCCGAGTGGTCGAAGGCGCACGCCTGGAAAGTGTGTAAACGCCGAAAGCGTTTCAAGGGTTCGAATCCCTTTCTCTCCGCGTTGTAAAGCATTGAAATTTAAATAAATAAAACAAAAACTAAAAAAATTATTAATCAAAATTAGTATCATCATTATGAAAAAACTAATCGTATTATGTGCCGCTTTAGGCATGTTAACTTTCGGTATTTCGAACAGTACTTTTGCGCAAAATTCTGCAAATGCTGACCAAACCGCAGACACAACTGCAACCGAACAAGTAGAAGAAGTAGTAGCTCCTGCAACAGAAACTGTAGCTTTAGCCGACGACTCTGACGTAATCGTTCAAGAATCTTTACACCTAGTCCTAAAAGATAAATTTATCGATGGTGGTGCTATGTGGATGACCCCTGTATTAATAGTATTAATATTAGGTCTTGCATTGGTAATTGAAAGAATTTTTTATCTAAACTTTGCTTCTGTAAATTCAGAAAAATTATTAGCAAAAATAGATGAAGCATTAAAATCGGGTGGCGTTGCCAAAGCTAGAAAAGTATGTGAAGATACTAAAGGGCCTTTGGCTGGTGTATTCTTACAAGGCTTAGAGCGTTACGATGAAGGTATTGAAGCTGTTGAAAAATCGGTAGAGGCTTACGGCGGTGTACAAATGGGAAAATTAGAAAACAACTTAAGCTGGCTCTCTCTTTGCTTAGCTTTAGGGCCGATGTTAGGTTTCATGGGTACAGTTGTAGGTATGGTTTTCGCATTCGATGATATTGAACGTGCAGGTGATATCTCTCCAACAATTGTTGCAGGTGGTATGAAAGTGGCACTTTTAACAACAGTATTCGGTTTAATCACAGCGACTATTCTCCAAATTTTTTACAACTATATATTATCGAAAATCGATGCAATCGTGAATGATATGGAAGATGCAACAATCTCATTCATGGATATTTTGATTAAAAATAAATAGTAACTATGTATCTTTACGAACGTAAATAAAAAATGTTCGTGAAAGCTATATAATAATAATTGTAAAAATAACATTATGAAAAAAATTATTAATATCATTGTGTTTGTAGTAGCGGGGCTCGCTTGTTTGCTGGCTGTCTTGTTCTCTTCAAGCTTCCAAGAAGATAAAAGAGAAAAATTCGATGCTACAGTTTATGTTAATGACCTAGAACCAGCAATGATAGCAGAAT
>CAYJOY010000054.1:8770-9489 GCA_964371885.1 uncultured Lentimicrobiaceae bacterium
CAACTAGAAGTTGCGAAAATACCTGCTTTTATTGACACATACAGTGCTAATATTGAAAAAAGAACAGAAGAATTAAAGAAAATTGAATTACAACACGATATTTTCTATACTTTCATCTATCAATTAGAAGAATTAGTAAACGAATCGCTTTTTAACGATTACAAAGCAGCATTCCCTACTTATTCTCAAAAATTATTCGAAAAATCTGATGATAAAAATTATTATAAAGGATTTAACGATGTAAAATCTTACGATCAATTACCAGCATATATAGCACAACTTCGTGCTCAATACGCTCCTATTCACCAAAACTATCTAATGAAAGAGGCCGATATTAAAAATATGAGTGCTTTCGTTAAATATGTTACCGAAATAGAATCTGTTATTTCTGCAAAGAAAAAAGAGTACGACTTAGCTACACTAAAAACAGAGGTTAGCGACTTTTTATTCGAGGCAAAAGTAATTAATTTCGCTATTGTTTTAGCTTACATTATTTTCTTTATTACTTTTGGTTCGCTTGTAATATTCTCGTTAGTAAGCCTTGCTACCAATATTAAAGGTTCTATGAAAGCTATTGCTGGCGTTGCCTTAATAGCTGTAGTATATCTATTGGGGTATGTTTTTGCTGAAGAAGAAAAATCGGTAAATGGCGGACTCATTGCTTTCTATTTTGTATTCTTTAGTGCAATTGTTGCTATTATAGCCTCTGCAATCATGGG
>CAYJOY010000055.1:0-1640 GCA_964371885.1 uncultured Lentimicrobiaceae bacterium
TCATGTTTATTCTGCAAGCCCGCTTACGTATCAGCATTATACAGGAACACCTAACGGTAGCGCATACGGATTGCTGAAAACATTCGATAATTATATCATGTCTTTAATACCTTCCAAAACAAGACTGAAAAATCTTTTTCTAACTGGGCAAAATATAAATGTTCACGGAGCATTAGGAGTAACGATTACAGCAGCTGTAACTTGCGCAGAATTTCTTGGGGAAGAATACCTTGCAAAAAAAATAGGAAGTGTGTAGTTTTCTAATCAAATATGTCAAGAAAAATCACTATTTTTGCATGTAGAATTAGGTCAAGTAATTCGGTTCTAAAATCATGAAACATAACGTAATAAATTTCGATGAGTATATCCGCCAAGGAGAACCGCAGGCGCGAGAGCGTGCGATTGCCTGGCGTACAGCTATTGGACTACAGCAGGTAGATGGGCTTACCACTTCGGATTACTTGTTGAAAACGGCGTGCGCACACATCGAAGGCGACATCACCATTGAAGATGTGAAGGCGCACATTGACAGCTACTATCAGAATATTGACCGTAGAGAAGGCGATGACAGTAGAACAGAAGAGGCCGACAAAGTGGCGGCCAGGATTACCGAGATTTTGTCTGAGCGGTCGTTCAATTTCTCTGTGGTGGAATACTTAACCATTCACAAGCGATTGTTTGAGGGGATATACGCTCACGCAGGAAAGCTAAGAACGTATAATATTTCGAAAAGAGAGTGGGTATTAGATAGCGAGAGTGTGATTTATGGCAATGCTGCAAATCTCAGGGAAACCATTGAGTATGACTTGAATCAGGAGAAAAATTTCGATTATCGTAACCTTGCACAACATGATACCGTGCAACATATTGCCAAATTTACCTCCGATCTGTGGCAGATTCATCCATTCGAGGAGGGCAACACTCGAACTACGGCGCTCTTTGTAATCAAGTATCTGAGAACTTTGGGGTTTGAGGTCACCAATGATCCTTTTGCGGCGCACTCGTGGTACTTTAGAAATGCGCTCGTTAGAGCTAATTATAAAAACATTGCCAAAGGAGTGTATGCAACGACTACTCATATAGAGTTATTCTTTAGAAACCTTTTAATGGGTGAGCAAAATGAATTGAAAAATAGGAATTTGCATATTAATGCAAAATTACATGATAATGATGGATTAAATGATGGATTAAATGATGGATTAAAAATTAGCGAAAGAGGCCGTAAAATCATCTCAATTATCAAAGAGAATCCAACTATTAATGTCGATGATATAGCTCAAATGATAAGCACAAGTAAACCTACGGCAGAACGTGAGATTGCTGCTCTCAAAGCTAATGGTATTATCGAGCGCATTGGCTCAAAAAAGAGTGGGAATTGGGTGGTGAAATAAAGGAAAACAAAGGATAGTAATACCAGAGACCCAAATGGTTAATATATGAACACGCTAAAATCAATTATCACTAATTTTCTATCTTTCAAAGAGGTGGCAAAGCATTTTCCCTGCGAATTGCTCTTTTCTGTAGCATTTATTGCAGCTGGTGTTGTGCAACAAATTAAAGGAGAGGAGAATGCTTTTATTTTCACTTACGGATTCATCTTTTTTTATATTACATCCGCAGTTATCCATAGTGTTAATAGG
>CAYJOY010000055.1:1650-9384 GCA_964371885.1 uncultured Lentimicrobiaceae bacterium
TTTATTATAGGGGGAATTGCTACGATTACAGCAGTGTTATTTGGCTTATTTACTGAGTACGTGAATAAGTTATGGAATACTGACCTGACTTTAACGGTTTTATTTCTCATTTCATTTCCAACTATTTTGTTAGCAAAAAGAGGCTATGGAAATAAAAATTTCGTAAACGATATTCACAACTATGTAATGGCAGGCTTTGTCATAAGCCTTTTATTATTAACTATTTCTCCTTTATTGTATCTTTCCATTGCATTGGTTGATATTCCATGTATTGGCGATTCCTTACTTAGCACCATCCTTTTACTTCTGTTTTTATTACTACCCGCTGTTTTTTATACCCTATTAGTGAGAGTAGAGCAAGATCCGCGCTTCTTTAAGAATAAATTAGCAGAATCTTTTGTAAACGGTTTTCTTTCGTTGGTGATCATTTCACTTACCATCATGCTGAATGTATGGGGAATTTCCACTTTTTTGCAAGATGAATTTTTACCCGATACTCCCTTATTGCCCCACGTCTTTTTTTGTATCACCTCTTTATACGCTATAAAGGCAATGCGCACCAATTTTCAAGGAGAAAACAAATATTTCGACTTCGCCTTTAAGTATGTAGGGTGGTTGGCCGTAATTCCCATAGCATTGTATTGGTTCACCTTATACGAAAGCATTACAGAGTTATACACCATCTCAGATTTAGCAATGTATGGCATTGTATTTGGGATTAGCATGACCCTATGTGTATGGGCCGATCTCTCACGGATAATCTTTAACTATTACCGCATCCTAGCCCTCAGTGTAGTAGCCACTTTAGCCATTTTAGTCAATTCGAATCTTCCTATTTAGGCTTGCAGCCTTACAATTTGCTGAGTTGTAATTCCGAAATATCACCCTAACCCTATCAATTGCCAAGTTTAATAAATTCTCGGTTGCTCCCTTTATCGCCCTCTTTTTTGCTTTTTGCCTTAAAGTCGTTAAAGGTATAAGTGACCCCTAGCCAAAACATGCGAGTCCTTTTTTTACTGTCGTTGGTTAAATAATAGAGGGGTTGTCTGAATAAATATTCCAAACGCTGGTGTTAAATGGATCGGTTAATAAAACGCTGATGGTTAGCTTGTTTTTTAGTAATGATTGGGTAATGCCCACATTCATATAATGATTCGTTTCGATAGTGAATTGGGGATGATATTGGGGCGAAGTAACAAAGTATTGCACTTGAATTTTGGTAGAGGGGAGCGGAAGTATATCGAGCGATGCGTTGGCATTATTCATCCAACCCGAGCTTGCTAAATCTATAGTATTGTCGTTATCTTTGTAATAACCAGTTGTAGTGCCGTAAAAAATGTTATTTCCAATATTTATACGTATTTGCTTAATAATTTTTATGGAGAGGTTAAGGTCTACCCCCGTTTTAAATTCTATCCCCCCATTTACATAAGTCAGCATTAAAGCATCATTTTGCGCGGGATACACCATTGAGATCTGGGTAATGTAATCTTGAGAAAGGGTGATGTACTCGCGGAGATGTAGCGAAATTTTCTTTTTAATAAGTTGATAACCCAATTCTAATGTCGTATTTTTTTCAGGGTTTAAATTGCGATTTCCAGTCTCAAAGGTTTTATCATCAATCATATTCACATAAGGAATGAGTTGTGGATATTTGGGGCGGGTAATTCTACGAGACAAGGTGGTTGAAAATGATTGATGATCATTAATTTTATATTGCAGCAAAACACTGGGTGCTACAAAAAAGCTCTGTTTAAGATAGTTCACCTTTTCCTTTTCGCTCTCTATTCGCGCGCAACTGTACTCGGTTCTGAGCCCCAGTTTATAAGAGAATTTGCGTTCTTTGCTATGCGTAGAGGTATACATAGCATATAGTGCCGGTATGATTTCTTGATGATGTAAGTCGTTGGAAAACAGATCGGAGAATTTCCATATTTCATCAACCATTTCGTAAAATTGATAGCGATTCGTATTGGATCGATAGGTTAGTTTTACCCCACTGTCCCATACCCCTTTCTCTTTTTTAATGGTTATATCACTTTGAAGAACAGCATTTAGGGGTTTCCCCTGGGTATTCGATTTTTGTATGGCTAAATCATCTTCATAGTAAAATACGGGTCTGCGTCCTTGTGTTTGCGAAAATGCGGCAAGTATAGAGAATTTATCCCCCTTGTTTTTAAGCATTTTAGTGTATTTCAAATTCCCATCGAGCACATTTCTATTCCAACTAATGTCATTAAAACGATGGCTAGTGCTGGTGTTGTTAGCGGTGTAATATGAGTTCTGGAACGTTTGTTCATTTCGTAACCCAAGATAAGCGTAAGAAGCGTTAAAATTCAACATCTCTTTTTTCGATATTTTATATCCTATATTCATCCTTACCACGTGATTATTCACAAACTGCATGGTGTAAATATCTTGCTTTACCACGTTATTTGAGGCATGGAACAGCCGTTCCATATCGCTTTCAATAATATCTTCTTCGTATTTGATATTATATTGCACGCCGAGCGAGAGTTTTTTGCCCGAATAATTCAATGCAAGGTTACTGTTTATCTTATTGTTAAACCCGTAGTTTACACTTACCATGCCATTGAGCGGTGTTTTATTTTGCTTATTGGTGGTGATGTTAATAATGCCGCCGCTCCCTTCTGCATCGTAGCTGGCGTCGGGTGCGTAAATTACTTCAATATTTTCGGTTGAGGCAGAAGGAATAGCACCTAGCGATGAGAGTGTTGTTGGGATTCCATCTACTAAAATGAGGACATTGCTGTTGCCGCGAATGGAAACATTATCTTGATTATCGATGGTGATGGCGCTAACATTTCGTAGCGCATCTAGTACATTACCCGTTACCGCAGAGGTTCCTTTTTTGCTTTGTACCTGAACTTTATCAACGGTTATAGCTTGCATGTCTCTTTCGGCTATTACTTCAACATTACCAATAAGTTGCTTGTCGGCAATTAGCGTCACCGCACCTAAATCGAAAAAACGATCATCCTTGGCTGTTCCTATTTCTATAGGTATCTGTATGCTATGATAGTAAAGGTAGCTCACATCAAGGGTATAATTTCCAATGAAGTTTCCTTGTAGAGAGAAAACCCCAGCAGTATCGGAAATGGCTCCTGCAATAATTTTTTGTTCATCATTTTTTAACACAGCTGAGGCGTATGCAATAGGTGCTGTTTGCTCGTTAATCAAGCGTCCTTTAATGGTAATATTACCACTTTGTGCACACAATGAATTTGCGGAAATGATTATTAAAATGCTTATTGCAATTAATTTAGTGAAGAGCCTCTTAGGAGTGTAAAGGTCGATTTTAATCATTGGCAAAAATAGTAATAATTTAGCAATAATGAGTTGCTGATGCGGTTTTTTTAACAGTAGAGACGGGGCGTGCCCCGTCTCTGAGTTGGTGTTGGTGGCGTGTCCCAGTTGTTAACAAAAAAAGAGACGGGGCATGCCCCGTCTCTACAATGTTGATGATGGGGACGTGCCCCGCCAATGTTGATGTTGTGATTATTGAACTATTATGGTGTTACCTATAAAGATACGTTCAACGCCGTCAAGGCCACGTACTTTAATATAGGCTTTTGCAGGTACGCCATATACTGCTTCTCCTGTGATAACTCCCTCGTTACCAGATGCGGTTGATGGCACTTCTATACTATTAATAACGAAACCTTTTTCAGTAACATGATATTCACCTGGCAAGTAACGACCTTCTATGGTATACACACCATCTGTAGCGGTTGGTTGTGCAAGTAATGTTACTACCGATGGGTCGTAGTTTTTAATACAACGTACGCTCAAGCCAATTTCGCTATTGGTGGTTTCTTCAACTTCTAATTGGTCGCAGTAGCAACTCAATTGAACGAAAGTAAGTATATTATTTGTTGAAGTAGACGAATAATCATTGTTCAAAGTCCAGAAGCCAGTAAAGGTTCCCATTTTATCGAAACGGTTCATGGCTGCGTTGTAGTAACCTGCAGGAAGTGCGTAGAAACAGTTGCCTGTAGCATCACAAGCGCCGCTATTATCTACCCATAGATTATCGGCTTTTAATTCGCTTGCGAATATACTAGCACCAATACTTGAGAACTCCTCTGTAGTAGGCAGTCTCCAACCATCAGGGCAAATACTTTGACTTGCTTGTGCATAAGTATAGAGTTTGCCATACATATCTATATTTGTTTCGCGCTCTGCTTCTTCAGCACCTGGGGCAAGGTATCCCATGCCAGTACCGGTTTTTAAGTTCTCGCGGAACCAACAGTTGCCATTAATAGCCACTACCGAGTATTCATTGCCATCAATATCAGTTACCATTTCAGCTACACAACTAGATACTTTCACTATTACGGTAGTATCTACTTCACAAATGCTGGTAGCACTAGCAGCGTATGTGGCTGTAATGGTTACAGTAGTGGTGTCGCTCAAAGTAGCATAAGCAGATATAGATTTTTGATTATCTAATACAGATGGAGCGTAGTTAAACGAAACGGCTTGGTCGTTGGTCACTGTCCAATCAACATTAACATCACTAGAAGCCATAAAAGATACTAAGGCTCCAGGAGTCACAGTGTTGTTTGCTGGTAAGCTAGAAGAAAATTTAATGTCAAATTCTCTAATAATCACATTGTCTATAATGGCATTCTCGATAGGAGTTGCAGTAGCTGTAAGGTATGCCTGAATAGAGTAGGTGCCTGTAGGCATTGCATCAAAGTCGCTAGATGTAGTGGTACTATTATTCCATTTAAAATCGTATGGCATTTGTGCCGCAGGAACAGGAATGGTGGCCATTTCTATTTTGCCATTTTCATTGTCGCAAGCAGGCATTGCATTTTCTACTTTAAAATAATATGCGTGTGCGGTCATGTTCCCAGGATAACTCCAAACGGTATCGTTGGTAATATGATCAGTTCTATTTACAACCCAACCTACAAAAGTATATCCATCTATAGCTGGTATAGGTAGTGCTGTAGTACTGATAGCTTCGTCATATTTTACGTCTAAAGTGTCATTTTCCGTCTCTGGATTGTTATCGTCAAGTACTAAAATGCTGTTCAAAACATATTCTGGCTCCCATTTGTTTGTAGTGGCATTATAAGTATAAAGACCAGCGTGGGTAGTACCTTCAGCGTCAACGATGTCTGCTGCGCTTGTTCCTGCAACGGTTACACCCTCTGCAATAAATGCTTTCTTTCCATTAAAAGTATTAGAAGCTGATAAATTTTTGAAATTAAATATTGAGCCAGCGGCTTTATTTGGAATTTCTCTTATTATAGTGTCATTCATAGGGAATTCAATGCCTGAACTATAATTATCAATAGTAATATTAGAATTACTAGCTTCAGTATTACCATAAAGTATTGGGGCATCATTACTGCTAGCTGGATTCGTAACACTGAAACTACCACTTACTAATAGAACAACACCATAATTAAGCAGCACAGATTGACTTTTATTAGTAAAAGTTCCACCAAAAAACTCCAAATTTCCTAAGTTTTCAAGAATGTAGTGTGAATGAGCTGTATTGTCATTACGGGTAAAGTTCCCGCTGTAAATTACTACTTTCCCTTCTTTATTGTTAAGAATTACCGCTTGGTCAGCACTGGTATTGATAACAGTACCTGTAGTTGAATGATCTACAATTTTTAAAACCCCTTTTTGTACATGGATAGTAGCGGCTGATGTTTTGTTGGTTAGAGTATCTCCATTTAGTTCTAGTACAGGAGTATTTTGTTGTGTAAACTCATTATTTATTATAACGTTAGCTGCAAAGCTACTACCTAAGCGTACTATTCCAGGTTGCGCAAGGGCTACAGTTAAGCAGCTTTCGTTGCTAACCTCAATAATACCTTCATTGGAAATAGAATCATTGTTGGTGAAAGTGGCACTGGCTCCAAAGTCAACAAGACCGCCAGATATAATATCTAAGGTAGCACCATCAGCTATGGTAAGCGATGCACCTCCTCCAAGAGCAGGGATGGTTAATTTACCAGCAATTTGATGTACACCCGTAGCAATGGTTACATCTACAGGCACTCTAGAATCATCATCAAAAGGAATGGTATAGAATAAAGCAAACGCTTCTTTACCCCTTGGCACTGAAGTCATGCCATCAAGTGTTAAAGTGGTATCTTTTAGGTTGATGGTAGCTAACCCGTTGCCTACTGTGGCATCCTCATGTAATAGTACGCGTGCGCCTGAGGTGCTATGTCCTATCAGCTCTGTACCAGCTACTTGCGCTGTCATTTGCCATAATGAGGTGTGGGTCATAGTAATGGTTCCTAAACCTGAAGGTACACCGTTGAATGTTCCTTGGTTGGTCATTTTGGCTTTTAGATTCAGTTGGAATGTTCCATTGTTGGTTAAGGTAGCTCCTTCATTCACAGTAAGAGTAGCTCCAGTTCCAAGAGAAGGAAGAATTAATGAATCAGTAACGGTTAGTTCTCCAGTGGCAATGGTCATATCTATAGGTACATTATTGGTACCATCAAAGAATAAAGCTTTAGCTGTTTTACCTGATGGCACTTCTGTTTTCCCATCTAATTGTAAAGTTCTGGCATTAGGTACTATGGTGGCTTTACCGTTTCCTAAGATAGCATCTTCAGCTAATTGTATGTATGCATCAGAGGAAGTAGAGCCAATCATTTTGGTTTCGGCAGAAGCTTCAACCACTTGCCATAGTGAGGTGTGGGTCAGGATTTTAGTTCCATCACCTTCGGCTACACCGTAGAATGTTCCTTCGTTAGTTAGGGTAGTACCTTGGTTAATGGTAAGGGTTCCTTTGTTATTTATGGTGGCCGTTGGTTTTACATTAAGGGTGGCACCATCAGTAAACACCATGGTAGCAGCTCCTGCAATAATAAGCTCAGCACCATTTTCAATAGTAAAGGTAGAACCTGCCACGTTGTTTGTTTTAGTGCTATTTAATGTGGCAGTACCAGGAGTTGCTATATCTATAGGTGTTACAGTATAGTTAGCTGTACCAGCTGCGTTATTAATGGTGAAAGTGGCATTTGTTAAAGAATACACATAGTCAGTTGTTGATCCAATGTGATTAGAGGTTCCTATAGTCACTGTTGCGGTTGGGTAAACCACTACGCTCGCTCCGTCGTTTCCTTTTACTTCTTGCCAAGAGGTTACTATTACGTTTCCTTCTACTACTACAGTAGCATTATTGGTAAGGGTTCCGTTATCTGTTAAAGAAGCGCCCTCTTCTATAACTATTCTACCGTAATTGATAAGGGTAGCGCTAATAGTTAAGGTAGCACCATTTTTAACAACAAGGGTACAGTTGCTGCCTACAGTTGCTTCCCCTTCAAGATCAATATTCGTAGTAACTTGAACTTCATTTCCTGAGCAGTTATTTAATGCGGCTATTAAACCCTCAGAAGTAGCTGGCGTTGATGTCCATTGTGCCACTGCGGTTTGGTTTTCTTCATAATCCCATATTGCATCAGTGCCAATTGTGTTACCGTCTATTGCCCAACCTGCAAAAGTATAATCTGTTTTTGTAGGAACAGTAACAGGATCAGTAGTAGGAAGTGTGATTAGCACATCTTTAGTTTGACAGATAGGGTCTATGGTTGTTGAACTGTTGAATTCGCCGCCAGCAAGGTCGAAGGATAGTTGTGTGCCAGCTATAGCTTTGATGTCGGTTACGTTTGCGTAAGTACCCCATTCACTTTCGTATGTGGTTACATTAGCGCAAGGAACGTATACTACTAT
>CAYJOY010000056.1:0-9359 GCA_964371885.1 uncultured Lentimicrobiaceae bacterium
GCTATGCTCTTCAAAAAATGAGAAAAATCTACTCAATATCTCATCTCAAATCTGGGCAAAGCAATTTTTAGAAGCCCCCTAGAAATGTTAGCAAGCTAGTATCCATTTTATTTATGTGTGTGCAAAATTCGAAATTATACCGTATATTTGCGCGCTGAATTTGGGTTCACAATCCGAGGTTCAAATAACACGTATTAAAATAAAAAAGAGAGATGAAAAAAATAGTTCTATTGATCCTTTGCATCATAAGTACCTCTACGTTTGCCCAGCAACTAGAGGTTCATTTTAACAAAGATTTAGCTCAACAAAAAGAGATTCTCAACTCGTGGGGTATTGGTGCTGCACTTAACCTCGACCAAACGGTTAAAAAAATGGCATTTAAGCTCACTTTCGACTATTCGAGCTACAAGTTGAAAGATAGTTATACTATGATTGACACTTTTCGGGTAACCGAGAGCGGAAAAAACACCCACTTTAAGGTGGGTATAGCACCTCTTTACAACTATATTACCAAAAAAGGGAAACTCTCTTTTCAAGCGGGGGTAGATATAAGTTACCACAACTTCAAATACAACCTCAAGTATGAAGAGCCCCAATTGTTTGATGGCGGAACACAAACCATCATTCACTACGGGCACTATATAGGGGTGGGAGCTTACTTAGGGCTACAATACCAAATTTCGCCCGCTTTCTATTTCAATCTACAGTGCCTACCCGCCTATCTTATTCCGCTACAAGCTAAAACCACCCAAAGAGAAGTGCCCTCAATGTACGAAAAAGGTATGTATATCACACAGTTACAAATTGGGATCTCCGTCCGAATTAACAGAGACGAAAACTAAGTTCTCCTTATTTATTCACATAAACAATAAAACGCTATTTTTCGCGTCTTACTACGGTGGGTTATTATCCCCACTGTAAAACATTTCTATTAATTATTGTATCAATTTCATGACGCTAATAAAATCAATTTCAGGTATCCGTGGCACTATAGGTGGCGCGCCTCACGAAAACTTAACCCCGCTAGATTTAGTATCTTTCACCTCCGCATTTCACACTTTTTTATCGAAAAGACACGAAGGGAAGTTACAAATAATAGTGGGTCGCGACGGGCGTATTTCTGGCGAGTTAGTAAGCCAAGTAGTATGTGCTACCCTCCAATTTTTAGGTGCCGATGTTCTCGATTTAGGGCTATCAACCACCCCAACAGTAGAAATGGCAGTATTACAATCGGAGGCACACGGTGGCATTATTTTTACCGCAAGCCATAATCCCAAAGAGTGGAATGCATTGAAACTCTTGAACGAAAAAGGGGAGTTCATCTCTGCCATAGAGGCCAACGAGCTACTCCGCGACGCCGAAGAATGCCGCTATAACTATGCTCCAGTACAACAATTAGGAAGCTATCAAACCTATAACAATAGTATAGAAGATCATATTGATGCCATCCTTAAACTTCCGATGGTAGATGTAAATGCCATAAAGCGTGCTAACTTCTCGATTGCTGTAGACGCGGGGAACTCGACGGGAGGAATGGCATTAACTGCCCTTTTCAAAAAACTTAACATTGAATATTACACTATTATTATTGGCGAACCCACCGGAGTATTTGCACACAACCCCGAACCACTCCCCGAAAACTTATTTGCCCTCTCTACAGTAATAAACGACGGCAAATTTGATTTAGGCATTGCGGTAGACCCCGATGTTGATAGGCTAGTATTATTGGATGAGAATGGCGATTGCATTGGCGAAGAGTACACCCTAGTGGTAGTGGCCGATTACCTCCTTTCCCAACAAAAAGGGGCAGTAGTTTCGAACTTATCTTCCTCTAGAGCACTACGCGATTTGGCTGAAAAACACGGCGTGCCATACCACGCATCGGCCGTAGGCGAAGTGAACGTAGTAACCAAAATGAAAGAGGTAAATGCCATTATTGGTGGCGAAGGGAATGGCGGAGTTATACTTCCTGAACTCCATTACGGACGAGATGCATTGCTGGGAGTGGCATTATTCCTAACATTTATGGCGAAAGAAAAAAAGAGTTGCTCGCAAATAAGAGCAAAATACCCCAACTATTACATGGACAAATCGAAGATAGAGTTAAGCAAAGGGGTAGATGTGCACAAAATATGCGACGCTATTGCCAAAATATACGAAAATCACCAAGTAGATCGTACCGATGGGGTGAAAATAGACTTCCAAGATTCGTGGGTACACCTTCGCGCTTCGGGAACAGAACCTATCATTAGAATATATACAGAAGCTTCGTCGCAAGCAATGGCAGAAAACATTTCCAAGAAAATATTCTCCGATGTGGCACAAATTGGAAAAGATAGTAACGATAATAATGAATAGAAACCGTTATTTTAATAGAATACAAATTAGCTAAAATACATAAAATGAAAAGCAAACAATTAAGCATTGTATCATTGATTATAATGACCTTGTTTTTAATGGGTTTCACTACACAAAGCAACAAAAAAGATCCTAATGCAAGACCGCTTGTTAACACCCACTGGGTATTAAAGGACAGCAAAGCAGGTGTTGGCGAAGAAAAACCGTTTATTTATTTTGAATCAGATGGCAAATTTCACGGTTATGCAGGTTGTAATCGCTATTTTGGCACCTATTTCCATAACAAGAAAAAGATAGATTTAGACTATACCGGTGCTACGCGTCGCCTATGCCACGATATGGAAATGGAAGACACATTCTTCTCTAACTTCCGCCGCGAATTATCGCACTACAAAATTACAGGCGATACGTTATATCTTATGGAGAAAAAAAAGGTATTGCTTGTCTTTGTTGCCGAAGAGCCCACAAACCTTGAGGGAACCCCTAAAAATTAGTACTAAGGGGCTCCTTAAAAAAAATCACCATTCAAAACCTTGTTATTATGAAAGAGAACAAATTTTTAACCCTAAGCATTTCCCTTATTATTGCCGCTATGGCACTCGGTTTTTTCCTATACAAGGGAATTAGAACATTTACCGACAAAGATAGGATTGTAACTGTGAAAGGGCTTGCCGAAATGGATATGGAAGCGACCCAGTCTGAAATTACACTGCGGATTTCGGTTGCTGGGATGAATCCCAAAGAATTAGCTTCTGATTTAGAGAAAGAATTGGAAAGAAATAAACAACTGCTCATTCAGTCGAACATTAACGCAGAGCAAATTTCAACATCCAATATTTCGTTACACGATAATGGGGAAGAGATACGAGAATGGAACGGAGAAGCTTATGTTTATACACCTAGAGTTAAAGATAGATATGCGCTTTCACAAAGCATTATTATTGATAATAAAGATGTTAAAGCAACCGAAGAGTTAGCAAATTCTATCCAGATGATGCTCCTTAGTAAAGATATTTTCATTAAACCCAGCACTTCGTATACTTTTCCTGAACTGAATGAGATAAAGCCTGCTTTAATTGCAGAAAGCACCAAGAATGCACGTATTACAGGGGAGCAGTTTGCAAAAGATTCGCAAGCAAAATTGGGGAAAATAAAGACTGCTTCGCAGGGACAAATTACCATTAGTGGGAACCATTACTACTACGATGAGGTAGAGGAATCGGCTCCGTCGGAGCATGCCTACATTCAACGTGTGCGCGTAGTAAGCACTATTGTCTTTTTTCTTGAATAACTAAAATAATTTCGTATCTTCGCCGCTTAATTTAAAACACCAATATATATGAAAAATATTTTAGTTGTTGGAGCTTGTGGGCAGATAGGCTCAGAGCTTGTTCCTAAGTTAAGAAGCATCTATGGCGCTGATAATGTGGTTGCTTCCGATCTTCAACTCCCTTTAAAAAATGGCCTTAGCGAAGGCGGTCCTTCGTGCAAAATAGACGCTACCAATATTCAAGACATTGCCGATGCGGTAAAAAAATACAAAATTGACACCATTTACAACATGGCAGCCATCTTATCGGCCACTGCCGAAAAGAACCCTATGTTGGGATGGAACATCGGAATGGGTGCACTTGTGAACTGTTTGGAGGTGGCTCGCGAATACAACGCGGCGCTGTTTACCCCTAGCTCTATTGGTGCTTTCGGACCAGAAACACCAGCCGATAAAACACCACAAGATACCATACAACGCCCTAAAACTATTTATGGTGTTACCAAAGTAGCTGGCGAATTGTTGAGCGATTACTACTTTAAGCGTTTTGGTGTAGACACCCGTTCGGTACGCTACCCTGGCTTAATATCTAACGTTACCCTTCCTGGTGGAGGCACTACCGATTATGCTGTAGAAATTTTTTACAAAGCCATTACCGAAGGTAAGTTTACCATGCCTATGCAAGCTGGTACTTTTATGGATATGATGTACATGCCCGATGCATTAGACGCCGCTATTCAAGTAATGGAGATAAACCCAGATAGATTAATTCACCGTAACTCATTTAATGTTACAGCCATGAGCTTCGACCCTGAAATATTGGCAGCAGAAATTAAAAAACATATCCCCCATTTTGAATGGAATTACGATGTTGACCCGCTTAAACAAAGCATTGCCAATTCGTGGCCTAACAGCTTAGACGACAGTGCAGCTCGTAGCGAGTGGGATTGGAACCCTAAGTATACATTAAAAGAGATGGCCGCAGATATGATTGCGGTGCTCTCAAAAAAATTAAACAACTAATAAATCGAAAATTATTAACTTTCTATACTTCGAAATAGATTATTAACACCGAACTATATTAACTTTATATGGAATTTTTAGTACAGGCTTTAGGCCTTATTGCTAGTTTGTCGCTACTTATTTTTGTTCACGAACTAGGGCACTACCTTTTTGCACGTCTTTTTAAAACACGCGTCGAAAAGTTCTACCTTTTCTTCAACCCAGGCTTTACGCTTGCAAGAATGAAGAAGATTAACGGGAAATGGCAATTCTCCTTTTTCTCGAAAGAGAGCCCAGAAGAATGGGCAGAGCACCCCGACAACACCGAGTGGGGGCTGGGCTGGATTCCATTAGGCGGTTACTGCTCCATTGCAGGGATGATAGACGAAACAAAATCGGAGAACGACCTCGAAAGTGAGCCTCAACCATGGGAGTTCCGATCGAAACCAGCATGGCAGCGCTTCTTTATTATTGTAGGGGGAGTAATGATGAACTTTATCTTCGCACTCCTATTCTTCGCATCGGTAATGTTCGTGTGGGGAAAAGAGTATATCCCTGTCGAAAATGCTAAATATGGGCTCCATTTCTCTACCAAAGCGCAAGAGCTTGGCTTCGAAACTGGCGACAAAGTAATATCGGTAGGAGGAACAAAACCTAAAGAAATTAGCGACTTTATTACCGCAATGTTAATAGACGACCCTAAAGAGGTGCTTGTAGAAAGAGGCGGGGTTCAGGTTACTATTCCGCTTCAAGAAGATAGTTGGAAAGAGGTACTTGGCGAATCGTTCTGCCAATATAATATCCCGTTTGTTGTCGATTCGGTAGTACCCGAAATGCCAGCCGCATTGGCAAATCTCAAAAAAGGAGATAGCCTAATAGCCATTAACAATGTGCCTTGCAATAGCTTCTTCGACTTTCAGCAATACTTTACAGATTATAAAGATGCGCAAGTAAGCTTGTTGGTAATAAGAGCTGGCACCCCACAACAAGTGGCGGTAACTATTGGCAGCGATGGGAAAATAGGGGTGTTCCCTAAGACCAATTACCTAGAAACAGCAACAGAGCATTACACCTTATTAGGCTCTATACCTGCGGGCATTAACTGGGGAATCGACTTTTTGGGGCTCTATATTAAACAGTTTAAACGCGTTTTCACCAAAGAGGGGGCATCGCAAATTGGAGGCTTTGGCGCCATTGGGAGCATTTTCCCTAAAAGTTGGGACTGGCAACGCTTCTGGACCAATACTGCAATACTATCGGTTATCCTCGCTTTCATGAATATTCTCCCCATACCAGCGCTCGACGGCGGCTACCTATTATTTATTCTCGTAGAAATTATTACCAGAAGAAAGCCTAGCGACAAATTTATTGGTATTGCCAACACTATCGGATTCTCACTACTCATTATTTTGCTACTCTACGCCAACGGCATGGACATAGTGCGCGCATTCTTCTAAGAAAGTTAAACTATAGATTTCAATCCAAACTTGCGAAAAATGTATCGGAAAGGCTTCAAAAAGAAACATCACCATTTCGCGGTAGTCTTATGCACTATACTCTTGGTTTTCAGCCTAATTTCATGTTCAAATAAAGAGGATACCATCCACTTTCATGGAACCTCTGCTGTTAATTTCGAGAAGCTATACCTATCGCTAATGCTTCCCGAAGAGCGGGTAGTTGTAGACTCATCGGCGGTAAAAAATGGCCACTTCTCCTTTGCTTATTTGCTTGAAGAGCATGCCCCTAACAACCCTTGCTTCTTTATTATTCATACTAAAGAAGAGAGCGTTACCACCATTGCTAAAAAAGGGGAAACGATAGAAATAACATTGTTAGAAGAACAATTCTCTAAAAACTACAACACCACTGGTAGTAACGATGTATTACTTATGTATCAGCTTGATACCACATTACAACTGCTCGATAAATCGGTAAAGAAACTCGAACAACGATACCACGCCGACCGCTATAACGATTCTTTAAAAATAGAAATTGAAGAGAAATACCTTGCACTCATTTCAAAACATCAAGAGTATTTACTACAGTTCATTCACGACAACCCTAGCTCGTTAACTACTATCCCTGCCTTTTATCAACGCTACGGCAGGCGCATTTTCTTCCCCGAAAAAGAGCATCAAGAACTGTTATCTACCATCATTCAAAATCTCAAACAACATTATCCTGAAAGTCATGATCTCCTTTTTATTGAAAGAAGGACTCATAAAAACCTATAAATCAGCAACAAAAACAATAACAGCAATTCTAAAAAAATAACAATTACAAAAAAAATAGAATTATACATAATAATAAAGAAAAACTACGTTATGTATTGGTATTTTTCTGTCAAATTGAAAAGTAAAAAATATATTAATTAATAACCAATTACAAAAAAATTATTAAAATGAAAAAACTATTCCTTTTATCTTTATTGATGTTGGCATGTTTAAGTGGTTTTTCGCAGATATGCGACACTAAATATGGTGCAACTGAAGATGACTCACTACAGTGTGTAAGTCATATTTCGATGTTTCGTATACATTATCAAGGAGATAACCATGCAGATGCATATAATGAATGGAGAAAAGTAGTAGAAATGTGTCCTTGTTCGTGGAGTGGGATTTTCTCTTATTCTCACAAGATGCTCTCAGCCTTAATTAAAGAAGAACAAGACTCTGTTAGAAGAGAGCTGTTAATAGATACATTGCTGTGGACTTTTGACAACCGTCACCTATATTTTCCAAAAACTTTCACCGAGGGGAGTGGCTTAGCACTTAAAGCAGTTACGCAGCTACAGTATAAAAGAGTGAAAGGGCTAGAGGGTTACCAAAACCTATTAGCCTTATTTGGCAAAGCTATCGATATGGAGCAAGAAAGCACGCAACCTAACATTTGGGATACCTATTTTAAAGTTGCAGAAAACATCACCAAAGCTACAAAAGACACCACCATTATTATTGAAGCATACGAGCGTGCTACCACTTACATTGAATTAGGTATTAACCAAAAATTGGCAGCCAACGACAAACATATTCCTAATTTCCTAAATTTAGATACTGCTAAATTAAATGGACAAATTTCTGAAAACGACTATCAAAAACGTTTGCTTCAGTTACAACAAGACACAGCACGTAACAACAAATTTGTAAATGTTTACAAAAAAGTAATCAACAATATTGAGATTGCTTTCACCCCTTATGCACCATGTAATGTATTAGAGAAAGTATATGCTGCTAAAATGGAAACTCCTTTAGAGTTAAACGCTTACAAAAAAATGTTACATACCTTAAATAAATCAGGCTGTTTAAATAACGATGTGTATATCAATTTATTAGGCATAGTACACGCAGCTGAGCCAAGTGCACAAACTGCTTACTTTATGGGTATTTTCTCACTATCTCAAGGAAAAACAGACACTGCCATTACATTCTTTAACGAAGCGATTGCCATGTACGACGTAAACGAACAAAAAGCGCAAGCTTACTACCGTATTGGTTTAGCTAACTACTTATTAAACAAATATTCTGATGCTAGAAAAGCTGCTCGCGAAGCACTTAAACTAAAACCAGACTTAGGAGTTGCTTATATGCTTATTGGCGATTTATATGCTGCTTCTGGCTCACAATGTTCAGGCGAGACCGAATGTCCACTAGCATTCATGTGGGCTGCTGCCGACAAATATGGGCAAGCCTTAAAAGCCGATCCTTCTTTATCGGAGCAAATAAAAGAGAAACGTTCTAAATTACAATTCCCTTCTGGCGACGACAAATTTGTTCGTGGTTTAAATCCTGGCGATTCTTATAAAGTAGGATGTTGGATTCAAGAAACAACAACCGTTAGATAATATTTCTGAATGAACGGTAACCATACACTAAAGAGCATTATCGTAGCACTCTGCGCGATAGTGCTCTTTTTTTCATGTGGAAGCAAAAATAATCGTATTGAAGTATACGAATATAACGGGAAATATCCAGACGAATCGGCAAAAGATATAGAGTTGGTAATGAGCGACTCGGGGGTAATTAGCTTTATTCTTTATGCACCTGTTATGAATAAATATATAGGAGATAGTAGTTACATGGACTTTCCCGAAGGGATTAAAATTATTTCGTTTAGCAATGGCGAACAGCAATCGGTGCTTACCGCCGATTATGCTATAAGTGAGGAGCGTGAAGGAAGAATGGAAGCCCATAAAAACGTGGTTATTACCGATTTGAAAAAACACGAATCTATAAAAACGGAAGAACTGATATGGGACAAAGCTACAAAAGAGATATACTCTAATGTAGCTGTAAAGCAGATTAAAGCCGACGGTACTATTAACACTGGCGATGGGTTTAACGCCGACGAGCGATTTACCAAATATGTGGTATTCCGACCCAGAGCCCAAGTAATTGTTGAAGATTTATGATAAAAAGCTACACCTTTATATTACTCTTATCGCTTTGCCATGTTTTAGCAGCACAAAATCCTAACATCGCTAAAGCATTGGCTACCATCGATAAAACCAATGTCAAACCTATTGTCAGTTTCTTGGCACACGATGCCCTTCGAGGGAGAGAGGCAGGGAGCGTTGAAGCGAAAATAGCCGCCCAGTACATCGAAAATTATTTTATAAGAATAGGGGTAGCTCCTCTGTATAAAGAGTATTTCCAACCTTTTAAAACAACAGGTTGGAATAACAACGGGCTGAAAATGAAACTGCCCGAAGACACCACTTCAATACGTAAGG
>CAYJOY010000057.1:0-9289 GCA_964371885.1 uncultured Lentimicrobiaceae bacterium
GTACTGCGGCGAATGCATGTCGTGCAAATCTCGATGCCCGAGAGGGAATACCGCAGGGATGATAATAGTTGCCTTACGTGGTATTTCTCAGAAGCTTGGGTATTTTTGCGAGAGTGAAAAAGGGAGGCAACAGTATGTTATTAGAAAAGCTATTGGTAGCAATATTTTGGAGCGCGGCTACTGTGTGCATCCAGATACAGCTACCCCCGAAATGCACCCGGAACAGGGTCCTATATGGAAATGGTATCGGGAACATCTCCCCGATATTTCCGACAAACTTGGTGCCAATTACGGCAAAGGGGGGAAAGGGGCACTAAGAGCCATTGAACAAAAAAACCTAGATGAGATAAAGCAAATTTTTGAGGTAACGGGCGCGCTCGACTTTTTTGAAAAAATTGACAAATTTTCTGCTAACAAAATGGAAGATATGTCTGAAGAAGAATACACTATTCACGTATACACACATAACAACGGCAAACACCACAGATAGCTTATGATAAAATCGATGACAGGCTTTGGCAAACATACTGCTATGGTAGAAAACAAAAATTTCACTATAGAGTTGCGAACGCTAAACAGTAAACAGGCAGACATTTCCATGAAAATGCCCTCGGCATTACGCGAAAAAGAGAATGCCATTAGAACCACCATACTACAACAATTAGAGCGGGGAAAAATTGATCTCTTTATCCAGTTCGACAAAAGCACACAACCGAATGTGAGTATTAACAGTGAGCTCGCGAAGAAGTATTATGCTGAATTAAAAGCTCTTTCGGTACTTGTTGGCGACAATGATAAGAGCGACATTTTCAGAACGGCTATCCACATGCCAGATGTGATCTCTTCGCCAATGGAAGAGCTCCCGCAAACTTTTTGGAACGGACTCTTTGAGGCGCTACACCAAGCCATTCAAAAAGTGAATGAGTTTAGAATTGTAGAAGGGGAGATTTTAAAGAAAGATTTAATCCATCGTGTTAATCTTATTTCGCAATGCTTAAACGAAATTATCCCTTTTGAGGAAGAGCGTATGGTAAGTATTAGAAAAAAGATGGAAGAGGGGTTAGAGAAATTGCTTGGAAAAGAGGGTTTCGACAAGAACCGATTTGAGCAAGAGCTAATATACTACATTGAAAAGATAGATATTACAGAAGAGAAAGTGCGATTGAAACAGCACACTGAATTTTTCTTACAAACGATAGAAAACGATGCTTCATCGGGAAAAAAGCTAGGCTTTATTTGCCAAGAGATGGGGCGCGAAATTAACACCATTGGTTCAAAAGCCAACAATTTCAACATTCAGCAATTGGTGGTTGCCATGAAAGATGAATTAGAAAAAATAAAAGAGCAAATTTTAAATATTTTATAAAGATAATTGATATATATGTGTACTAAGTATATTTTTGTTTTAGGAGGCGTTGTCTCTGGTTTAGGGAAAGGAATTACCGCGGCATCTTTAGGCCGACTTTTAAAATCGCGAGGTATTAGAGTTACCATGCAGAAGCTAGACCCTTACCTTAACTTCGACCCTGGTACTATGAACCCGTTACAACATGGCGAAGTATTTGTTACCGAAGATGGTGCTGAAACCGATTTGGACTTAGGGCATTACGAACGTTTTATTGATGAAAATTTGACGAAACATGCCAATATCACTTCTGGGAAAGTATATTTTTCCGTTATCGATAACGAACGCAACGGCGTATATGCTGGTTCTACGGTACAAATGATTCCTCATATTACCAACGAAATTAAAGATAAAATTAGGATAAATGCAGAGGCTAGCGAAGCCGATGTGGCCATTGTAGAAGTGGGAGGAACCGTAGGCGACTACGAAAGTTTACCATTTTTGGAGGCAGTACGACAATTCTCGGTAGAGATAGGGATGGAGAACTGCATGTATATCCACGTGGCACTTATCCCATTTTTAACACCAAGCAACGAGCTCAAAACAAAACCTGCGCAACATAGTGTAAAAGAGCTATTAAGTTTAGGTATACAACCCGACATTTTGGTTTGTAGAAGCGACCGCGAGCTTGGAAAAGAGATAAAACACAAAATAGCGCTCTTCTGTAACGTGAAGCCAGAGTGTATTATTGAAAACATAAACATGCCTTCTTTATACGAAGTACCATTGGCGCTAGAAGCGGAAGGGTTGGCAGAACAGGTTATTAAAAGGCTTAATCTTAACTGCAAAGAGAAAGACTTGAGCGATTGGATTGAGATGGTAGAAAAGAGCCAAAACTTATCCTCTAAATTGAATATTGGTATAGTGGGTAAGTACACTGGCCTACACGATGCCTATTTAAGTGTTGTTGAGGCTTTAAAACACGCTGCTATTTTTAATCAAGTAGAGTTAGAACTACACTGGATTGAATCGGAGTTGGTAAATGAGAAAACTAACACCGAGTTGTTTGGCAATGTACACGGAATATTAATACCAGGAGGGTTTGGAGTAATAGGAATAGAAGGGAAAATTGCCACTGCAAAATTTGCCCGCGAAAACAACATCCCATTTTTAGGGCTATGCTTAGGGATGCAAATTGCTATTATTGAATTTGCTAGAAATGTTGCCAACATGGATAGAGCCAATAGTATAGAGATGGATCCTGAGACAAAATATCCTGTAATTGATTATTTACCAGGGCAAAATGAATATAGCGTATTAGGTGGAACCCTCCGTTTAGGAAAATATCCTTGCAAATTAAAAGTGGGAACTAAAGCATCTGCTGCGTACCAAAGCGACATGATAGAAGAGCGGCACCGTCATCGTTTTGAAGTGAATAACAACTTTAGAGTGGACTTAGAAAAAAGCGGATTAGTAATATGTGGCACCTCACCTAACGGAAGTATTGTGGAGATGGTGGAGCTAGAAAATCACCCATGGTTTGTAGCGTGCCAATTCCACCCCGAATTTAAATCGCGACCTAACCGTCCGCACCCACTGTTCTTCGATTTTATTAAAGCGGCAAAGCAATAAAAAGCAAAAATGCGAATTACAATCATTACAAATCATCGATTCTAAAAAAGCATATCAAAAAAAAAGTTAAACGGCCTCTTTCGTTTAACTTTTTTTGTATTTTCGCGTGCTATTTATCAATAAAAAACATAAAATAAACATGAGCGAAAAAATCAAATTACAAGATACTTATCAAGAACCCGTTCGTATTACACAGCAACAAGTTCAAGCTTTTGCGGACTGTTCTGGCGACCATAATCCCATTCATTTAGACGCTGAATATGCAGCAAAAACACGATTCGAAAAACCTATTGTTCATGGATTCTTTGCCGCAGCAGTATTCTCGAAAGTATTTGGCACTACATGGCCTGGCGAAGGGACTATTTATATGTACCAAGAGATGTTGTTTCGTGCACCCGTATTTGTAGAAAACGACTATGTAGCCAAATTTGAAGTAATAGAAATTAATGAAGAGAAGCACCGCGCCCGTATCCGTTGCATTTTAGAAGATGCAGAAGGCAAAATTGCCATAGAAGGGGAGGCTAAAATTCAACATAAAGAGAGACTCTAAAATAAAGGGTTGGGATTCAACAAGCCTATAAACATAAAAGGGGACATCTAATAATTCCCCATCGATTTTACAACAATTTTAATATGGACAAAAAATCTCTGTTTTACCCATCTATGAGCGATATATTGGCATCTTTTCCCCATTTTTATCATCACATAGCACGCTATGCGCTTCAAAAAATGAGAAAAATCTACTCAATATCTCAAATCTGGGCAAAGCAATTTTTAGAAGTCCCCAAAACAATAAAAAAATAATTATAGATGAAAAAATTAGAAAATAAAGTAGCCATTATTACTGGTGGCTCGGCAGGCATTGGCGCTGCAACAGCTATTAGATTTACCAATGAAGGTGCCAAAGTGGTAATTTGGGATCTCGATGAAGCGAGAGGAACAGCCTTAGCCAAAGAGCTAAACTGCACTTTTATGAAAGTGAACACCGCTAAAATTGAAGAGATTGAGGTGGCTGCTAAGAATGTATTCGACACCTTTAACAGAATCGATATTTTAGTAAACAATGCAGGTATTACCCGCGATAGCTCTCTTAAAAAAATGACTGTTGAAAACTGGCAACAAGTAATTGATGTGAACTTAACAGGGGTTTTCTTCTGCTGTAAAGTAATTTCGGAGTATATGCTAGAGAACAAATGGGGTAGAATCTTAAACGCCTCTTCTGTAGTAGGTTTATATGGTAACTTTGGGCAAACCAACTATGTAGCTACTAAATCGGGATTAATAGGGATGACCAAAACTTTAGCGCGCGAATTAGGACGCAAAGGGATTACTGTAAACTGCGTAGCTCCAGGTTTTATTAGCACCGAGATGGTGGCCGCTATGCCCGAAAATGTATTAGATGGAATGAAGGCCAAAGTTCCAGTAGGTAGATTAGGAGCTCCTGAAGAGATTGCTGCTGCCTACGCATTCTTAGCCTCCGACGATGCCGCTTATATTAATGGGCACACGCTGAGCGTAGATGGAGGGATGACTGTTTAGTTAGTGGATAGTGAGTAGTGGTTAGTGGGTAGTGAGTAGTGGTTAGTGAGTAGTGGTTAGTGAGTAGTGGGGATGTTAATATGGCACTCTTGATTGGTAAAACGGGGATTTTTTCTATATGTAAATTGTTGTTATAAAATCGAAGGGGAATTTTTAGAAGCTTCCTGTTATTATTTGCTAAATTATCGCTATTTTTGCATTCCAGAATCGTTAACAATGAAGAAAATATTTTTTTTACCATTCTTTTTTCCACTATTTATATTTTCACAAAATGTAGAAACAGAATGGAGCGATGAGTTTATTTTAAAGGTAAAATTAGAAGAAAACGATTTCGGGTCGCTCAAAAACCCAATGCTTTTTGGAGAGGAGATTTCAATTAGTCCGCATGATATGGGAACATACGGTGATACTCTGAAAGATGGAACTTACTATAATTGGTATTATTTTGGTAAAGTATGGGGGGAGTTTGTTGCAGTATATTTTCCAGATGGGGTAGCTATGATTATTGAATGCCCCGGTTACGTGCAATACCCTACAGGTGCCGCTCCTGGAATGTATAATGGAGTAGATGAATATGTAAGGATTCTCGAAGAAAAGGAGGATCGCTTTATCTGCTATTTCGAGCCGATAGTTCGTTCAAATTATGATTATAGCAATGAGCCCAAAGAAGAACCCAAACACCCTTATTTCGACGACCCCTATATTCCAGATGTGGTAAAAGAGCGTTTGTTGCCCATTGCTTCCTGGACAGATGAAGAAAGGCCAATTGGCTGTAGATATAAAGAATTTCCGTTAAACGCTGAGGTTCGTTTTGTGGATTCTTATGGTGATATAAAGGTGAAAATTGTGGATGATAATGAATATCTAACGGTTCGATTTGTGGGAACCTCCACTAGTTCGGGCTATTGCGGCCAGTGGAAGGCTGTGGAAAGCAGAGAGGACTTTACGGTAGAGTTGGTCGATTATGGTGAAGATTTTACTATTCGGATTGAGAAGGGGTGGTGAGTAGTGGTTAGTGATTAGTGGTTAGTGAGTAGTGGTTAGTGAGTAGTTAAAAGAGATAAAAGATGAAAGTTAAGAGTTATAAAGAATTAATAGTTTGGCAGAGAGCCATGGATTTTGTTACGGAGGTATATTCTGTTATTAAGATGTTACCTAAAGAAGAAAGTTTTGGATTATGTAATCAGATGAGACGTGCGGCCATCTCTATTCCATCGAATATTGCTGAAGGGCAAGCGCGAAACTCCACAAAAGAGTTTGTGCATTTCCTGTCAATAGCTAACGGATCACGTGCAGAAATAGAAACTCAATTATTGCTCTGTGTAAAAATAGGTTACGTGAAAGAGAAGAATATAGAAAAATCAATGCTGCTGTTGCAAGAAATAAGTAAAATGATTTATTCACTAATGCGCTCCCTAACCACTAACCACTAACCACTAATCCCTAACCACTACCCACTACTCACTATCCACTATCCACTATCCACTATCCACTAACCACTACCCACTACTCACTAATCACTACCCACTAATATCCACCCACCCAAAAAATAATAACAATGAAAAAACACCTCCTCTTAATCCTATCCCTTGTGCTAACCACAGCTGTCTTCGCACAAAAACAATACCATTACGAAACGATGCCCAACGATCCCCTAAAGGCTCGTATTTATACTTTAGATAATGGGTTAAAGGTTTATATGACAGCGAATAAGGAGGTGCCTTATGTAAGTTTTATCGTAGGGATAAAAGCTGGCAATAAACATGATGTAACGGGCTTTCAGATGGCCAATTTGGTGCAACATTGCGTTGTTAGTGGTACAAAAAATACAGGGGCTCTTCATTGGGAAAAAGAACAGCCGTTGCTACAGCAAATTGAAGTATTAAACGAACATTATTGCCAAAGTACTGATAGCACCGAACGTGCACAAATGTTTGCCCAACTCGACTCCCTCTCGTACGAAGCAAGTAAGTACGCCGTAGGGGACGAACATGCGAAAATTGGAGCAATGCTCTCATGGGAAAATGATGATAATGCGAATGAGGATTTTACAACGTTTACTGGCAATATTGCTAAAAATAGGTTGGAAAGCTGGGCGCACTTCCAAGCAGAGGCTTTAATCAACCCAGTGTTTCGCCTTTTTTATAAAAAGGTACACCAATTTCCCATGTCGTATCCTAATCCATTAGAACGGAAAGATTTAGGAGTGGCATTCACTGCCCTGTATCCTCATCACCCTTATAGTAAACAAACTACTGACCATGCTATCCAGTTTCTGCAAAATCCATCATTACAGTCTGTTAAAGATTTCTACAATCGCTACTATGTCCCCAATAATACCGCAATTGCCCTTTCTGGCGATTTAGATTTTGAGGCTACCATCGCCATAATTGATCAATATTTTGGACAGTGGGAGGCAAAATCGCTCCCTCCATTCTATATTCAAGATGAAGCACAGCTTAAGGAACCCATTGAAAAGGAAGCGGTAGCAACAACCGATATGGCCATGATAGCTTATAGAATAGACTTGCCAGCAAGAGCCCCAGAACGTCAGGTTTTAAACATTATGATGGAGGTGCTGAAAAAGAGAATTGCTGAAAAAATGGCTATGAATAAAAAGTTAAATAAAGCTGGTGAGTATCCTATAGATATTGCAAACTGTCATCAATATGCCGATAATGCCATTGTTACCTTATATGGGATGCCTAATGAGGATGAAACATTAGAGGCGTTGTATATGAGGATGTTATCGGAAGTAGATTCGGTAAAAAAAGGGAAGTTTCCCGAGGAGTGGGTGCAAGAATCTATACGACAAGCACGCCTCGAGTATGAGTATACTTTAACGATGAATAGAGAACGCGCCGATTGGATGATGAACGCTTTCCTAAACGAAATTCCTTGGAAAGAGGCATCTTCGTACATAGAGCCTTATCAGAAAATAACCCCACAGGATGTAATAAATTTTGCTAATAAGTATTTGAATAAAAATCACTTAGTGCTATATAAAAGAGAAGGAAAGTCGCCGGTAATGCCTGAGTTTGCCTATCCAACAATGATCCCAATTGAAAAAAACGACACGCTTGCTTCGCCATTTTATACGATGTTGAAAGCGCAAATCCCACCGCTATTGCCCCCCGTTTTTGTAGATTTTGAGAAAGTAATACAAAAAGAACAAATTAAGAAAACCGATCTTTACTACATTGAAAATGAATTGAATAATGAGTTTGAACTTCAGGTGCGATTTCCTGTAGGGGTACTTAATGATTTACAATGGGATCTCGCAAGCTACTATTTTGCTTACTTAGGTGCTTCGGGAATGGATGCGTTTGAATGGATAAAGAAGAAGAAAGCCTACTCCTCTTCCATCTTTTTAACCACCTCTAACCATGAAACCGTCTTAACAATGAAAGGTCTCGACGACACTTTTGTTGAGGTTATTCAAATGGCTGTAGAGCAGCTTACTAATGCAACTGTAGATGAAGAGGCTTTTAACGAATTGATTGCCTCGACCATTCAAGATAGAGCAAGAATAAAAAAAAATGAGGCAGCTTATTTAGCCTTCTTGAAAAATTATGTAGAATATGGTAAAGAACAAATCAATTATCAACTCTTAGATGAAGCGTTAAAACAAATTAAAGCATCCGATGTAATCGCTTTAATGCAATCTCTATTGCTGTATCAATCTGAGATGTATTATTTTGGCCCGAGGTCGTTAGATGAGGTGAAATCGGTGCTAAATACCCATTTTCCTATCCTTAAAAAAGGAAAAAAGGATGTAGAAGCGAGGACGTATGAGAGAATAGAGGCTGAGAAAAACCAACTCTATTTAGTAGATACAGTGTGCAATAATGTGAATGGTGCCATATTTTCTTATGGTAGCACTTTCGATGTTTCGCTTATCCCTTATATAGAATTGTATAATTTATATATGAAGATGGTGCTGTATAGAATGAGGAATGATGATAGAAGTATGCACCATTTGAGAGTTCAATTTATAGCAGAGGAGAGGAGCAATGCTAAAATGTCGCACTGGTTGCAAATAGCAATGGATGGCGAGAACTGTAACCAGCAATGGACCAAGTGTATGGAGCTGCTTGATACCCTCCCCGTTTATGATGACCTCTTTGAAGAGGCAAAAAAAATGTTAGTACGTTCCCTTAGGAATATGTTAATATCTGAAACCAAGATTTTTGAAGAGTATAGAAAGACAAAAAAAATGGGGTTAAATGATAATATTCACCCCCATGTATATGAACAGATGCAACAAATTACCTGGCAGGATATGGTAGATTTTCACGAGCAACACATTAAAAACCAAAAGCGTGCTTATATGATTATTGGCAATAAAGAAAAGATAGATTTTGACCAATTGGAGCCCCAACTTGGTAAAGTTATTGAGGTAAGCCTAGAGGATATTTTTGGATACTAGTTCTTCCTGTTTTTTTCAGCCCATTTACCTTTTAGTAAAGTTATTCCGTATATAAATTCAATGCCAATATAATTGTTTCTGAGTGCTATTTCTCCCGATTGGGGCGGTTCGATGGTATTGCTGAAATTAAACAATCCTATTGCCATACACTTGGGTGTGTAGTTTACTTTTAAGTTTACTTCAAAAGCACTGTTCGGATTAAGGAATTCACTTACTTACTTACTTACTTACTTATTTTTCAGTTGTTTATATTGTTTTTTTATGGTTTTAATATCGTAATTTGTTCGTATCTGGATAGGTTATAGGTAAGATTATCAGCCCAATTATCCCTTTTGCACGCCTAA
>CAYJOY010000058.1:0-2356 GCA_964371885.1 uncultured Lentimicrobiaceae bacterium
CGGACAAAATTACATCTCAACTCCTTACTCGGGCTTTGGGCTAGGGATTATGAATTATAATGTACCTGGTTCACTGCAATCAATGGGAGGTGTTGCTTATGCATTCCAAAGTAATTCTTACGTAAATCCTAAAAACCCAGCTTCTTATGTCGCCTTCGATTCGCTCTCTTTTATTGCTGACGCGGCATTTAGCATTGTTAACAACACGCTCACTACCTCAAAAGCCAAACAAACTGGGTCGTATGCACGCCTCGAGTACCTTACTATGGGGCTGCCTCTTAACAGAATTTGGCGCACAAGCGTCGGAATTCTCCCCGTAAGCGACTTAGGATTTACCATCATTGATACCGATTACGACAGCAACGGAGATGCCATTAACTATCTCTATATTGGAGAGGGTGGAATACAACAACTGTATTGGGGACACGCTTTTAAAGTGGCAAAAGGGCTGTCGCTAGGCTTTAACGCCTCCTATCTATTTGGAACACTTAACTCTTCGCGATTTGCAGAATATGAAGGAGACAACTTCCACAACACCGCAATTCGAGAAATTATATATGTAGATGGGGTGCAGTTCTCGGCAGGGATACAATATTTTGCCAATATTAAAGAAAATCATAAAATTGGCTTTGGCGCCGTTTACGAAAATACAATTCACGGATGGACACGCGACAATTTTATTGTTAATAGCTACCGTGGAAGTTTCTCATCGCCATCTTCTGTAGATACTATTGCCTTGCAATTTGGCGACAACGCGGTGAGAGGAACCATGAGAATACCTCAATCGGTAGGTGGAGGTATTAGCTACTCTTATAAAGATAAGCTAACATTTGGGGTAGATTTAACTTGGCAAAATTGGGAAAATTACAAAAATATTAGTGCTACCCAAGACCCCGATACCTTCTCCAACAACTTTATCACAGCAGTGGGGTTTCAATCCACTCCCAACCCTCTTTCAAAAAAATATTTTAATAGAATGAATTTTAGAGCAGGGTTTAGATATTCTACTGGGTATATTCAATATGGAGGTGCTACCGTTAACGAAATGGTGGCCTCGGTTGGGCTCGGCTTTCCGCTCCGTACGTTCAACAATAAATCGGCCATTAACCTCTTGTTTGAATACAAAAAAATGGGAAATATATCGCTCATTAAGCAAGAATACCTATGTGTTACATTTAATTTTGTATTGCAAGAACGCTGGTACAGACGAAACAAAATCGACTAATTCGCTCTATATTGAGTTGAAAACCTCATAAAAAACCTGCTCCTCTTGCTCCCAATTTAATTCACTTCGCGCTTTTAAGCAATTGGCTTTATAGATATTGTATTGCTCCTTGCTTGCTATTAATGTATTAATAGCATCTGCTATCGCTTTAGGCTCCAACGAAGTTACAACAGTTCCAATTTGATATTTCTCTATGATTTTTTTTCGCTCTAAAAGATCGCTCGACACAATAGGAATTCCCGCATGTATATACTCAAAAAGTTTATTAGGGAGACTGAAATAGTGGTTAATGCTTACATTTTTATCGAAACTTACCCCTATATCAGAAAGCGCAGTGTACTCTTTCAACAACTTTGGGGCTACCCTGCCTGCAAAAATTACACGGTCTGCAATGCCCAACTCTGTTACCTGCAATTTCATTGTAGGTAACATGCAACCATCACCTACTATTAATAGGAGGGCATCACTTATAAAAGGCATGGCACTTACAATCTCCTCTCCTCCCCTATCTTGATTAATGGCATTGCCTTGCAGTATTATTATTTTCTTATTATCTGGAAGCTGTAATTGCTTTCTCGTTAATGAAGGGGGAGCAATTTGCAACGGAGGAATATTCCTCACCACCAATACCTTTTTTCCATATTGTTGCTCATATAATTCGGCAATAGAATCGCTAACAGTTAAAATAGTAGATAGTCTTGGGAAACAAAACCTTTCAATGCGTTCCCACGTTTTCTTTACCAATGGACGATTTTGAATTTCTCCAACCCCACAAAAATATTCATGACTATCGTAAATAAGCTTCTTTCTGCGTAATTTACTTATCAAAACATTAGGAAGCAACGTATCTAAATCGTTGGCATATAAAAAATCTGTTTTTGAGAAAAGAAGCAAAAAGAATAATCGAATATTGAACTCTGCATAGAATGGTGCGCCTTTCTTAAAAAAGAGGTGCATCCTTATGGTTTTGTATGGCTTTGGGGGTAACTTTGGCGAATGGTTGTATCTTCTCCCCACAACAGTTACATCGAAGCCCATTTTCAGCAAAGTGTGTGCTATCTTATCTACGCGCTGGTCGCTAAAAAGGTCGTTAGTAACAGAAAGTAGTATCCTTTTCATTACATCACTTTT
>CAYJOY010000058.1:2366-6939 GCA_964371885.1 uncultured Lentimicrobiaceae bacterium
TCTACCATATCGCTCACAAGCTCTGCTTTATTGGCTACTTCTACGATCGCATTTGTTATTTCATTCACCTCGAAAGGGTTTACCAAAAATGCGGCGTCGCCCGCCACCTCTGGCATTGAGGTTATATTCGACGTTATTACGGGTGTTCTTGTTCTATATGCCTCCACTATCGGAATTCCAAAACCCTCATATAACGAAACATACATCATAGCAAGAGCACCACCCACTACTTTCGTAAGCCTCTCAAGAGATAACCTCCCCAAAAATATCACATCATCTTTATATTGCAATGCGTTATAGGCATTCTCAGTATCCGCATCAGAATACTTTTTTTCGCCCACTACAACCAACTTCGTTTGCGTTGTATCTCGCTCTTTAAATTTATCGAATGCTAAATAAAGGCGTTCCAAATTTTTCCTTTTTGATACTAAACCTACAAACAAAAAGTAGGGAGCCCCATTAGTAATTTCATCTTTTACAGCAGTTTTCTCATCCTCCGAAAGAGGCTTATAACTCTCGTTAGCCCCATTGTACAATACATCTATCTTATCGTTTTCAATGCCATACAATTCATGAATCTCTTTTTTTGAATACGCTGAAACTGTCCCCAATCGTGTCGATTGGCGAGCAAATTGGTGAAAGTATTTCTTATAGTATCCCAAACATCCCTTAGGTATATACTCCGGATGCTTCTCGAAATTTATATCGTGAATAACATTTACAACTGGCATTTTTAACCCTAGAGGTATCCATCCATCTGTAGAAAGAAAAATATCGGGTTTAACACTTTTTAACACATAAGGAAGACTCCATTCAAAGAAGAGGTACCACAAATAGGGATGCCTCGCAGGTGGAAATACCACCTTGGGAGTTACATTCTCTCCATATACAAATTGTTGATCGTATGGTCTGTCGAAAATAAATACAAACTGATGTTCTGGATGTTGTGTAGTTATTCTTTGCAATGTTTCATGAGAAAACCAGCCGATTCCTTCTAATTTATTAGGAAGCAGCAGGCGTGTATTCACTGCTATTTTCATTGATCTTGCGGGTTAACTTTTATGTCTTTAATGTTGAGTTGTATAGAAGTATTGTTATTCCAAGTATTCTCTTCAACATGATACAGAATATCGAAGCCAGATTGCGATTCTTTTATTTTTTTCAGGCAATTTCCTTGATTAAATGCAATGGCATCAATAGGTCTACTAGAAGTTTCTCTATATAAAACATTTAACTTTAAATGGTTAAAACCTGTTATCTTAGCATTTCCTTCTTCTACAACATTGTTTGTCCAAAAGATAGGGCTCATATTTTCAGGGCCAAAAGGGGCGAATTTTTTGAGGTTGCTTACAAATTGCGGAGTAATGTCCGTTAATTTTATCTCCACATCTGCTACTATCTCAGGAAGAAAATTCTCTTCTTGAAGATTCTCTACCACAAATTTCTCAAAATTACAAACAAACTCATCAAAATTTTCTTTTCTAAGTGTTAAGCCTGCTGCAAAACGGTGCCCTCCAAAATGTTCTAGCAAATGCGAGTTATGATCTATACCATCATAAATATTAAATTCCTTTACCGAGCGTGCCGAACCCGTTATCATTCCATCATTAGAATCGGTAAAAACAATTACTGGTTTGTAAAATTCTTCCACTAACCGCGATGCTACAATTCCTATTATCCCTTTACTCCAACCCGGATTATACACAATAACACTCTTCTTCTCTTTAGAGTAAATATCCTTCAAAACATCTTGAACTGCCTCTTCTGTTGCTTTTTTATCTAGCTCCCTACGAGTATTATTATGTTCATTTATCTGCTTACCTATATCTAATGATAGTTTTTCATCCTCGCAAATGAGCAACTTTACCGCTTCTCTGGCCGAATGCACCCTACCTGCGGCATTTATTCTTGGTCCGATAATAAATACCAAATCAGATACAGATATTTTTCTACTAAATATGGTATCTTTTTTTATAGGCAAGCGAAGTTTAATATTGGTTTGTTCTAATATGGAACGTATTCCTAAACGTGGCACTTTATTTATAAAGTCGAGCCCAAAGTAGGTAAGAATTCTGTTTTCGCCAGTAATAGGCACCATATCGGAAGCAATGCTAATAGCTACAAAATCTATTTTGGAGAGCCATAGTTCGTCGGGAAGTTGAAAATATTGACAATACGCTTGTATGAGCTTAAAGCCAACACCGCAACCCGATAAATCTTTATAAGGATAGTTACAACGATGGCATTTAGGGTTAAGTATCGCCACCGCATTAGGAAGTACATCTCCCTGTAAGTGGTGATCACAAATAATAACGTCTATACCATGACTCTTGGCTAACCCTACCTTTTCAACCGCCTTAATACCGCAGTCTAAGGTTATCATTAAAGTAAAATTATTGTCAGCACAGTATTTTATCCCTAACTCCGAAAGCCCATATCCTTCTTTATGGCGATCTGGTATGTAATACTCTATAAAATTACGACAATCTTTCCCTATTATTTCACACAAAAACGAGTACATTAAGGCTACCGAAGTGGCACCATCTACATCATAATCGCCGTAAACTAAAATTTTCTCATTGTTTAAAATGGCTTTCGACAAGCGTTCAATCGCTTTATCCATATCGTACATCAAAAATGGGTCGTGAAGTCCCTCCATGTCTGGATTAAAAAAATTAAAAGCTTCTTCTACGGTAGAAATACCGCGTTGCGCTAGTAAAGCAGCAAGCGGCAACTCAAGATTGAGATGCTCCGAAAGCTCTTTAACTAACTCTGTATCAGGTAGTTTTTTTAAAGTCCAATTTTTATCCATTTTAATAGGTAAGTCAACCGCGAATATAAACAAAAAAAGTTAACCTTTCTATTAAAAATCGTTTTTCTTTATATTTTTTTTACACTTAGTGTTTAAAGAATACAAACATTTTTCAAGTTGCTATATATAAGCTCATTGCAATGCAAGGATTGCAGTTTTTTTAATTTTTACTACAAACTCCTCTTATGAGAAAATTTGTTTCACTTTGCTAAAAAAAGATTGCTCTTTTTTCCCTGGCTTCGGTGAAAAGTTATCTGATTTCTCGAATTTCTCCACTTGTTCTTTTTCTTCTTTCGAAAGATTTTTGGGAATCCAAACATTTACATTTACTATTAGATCGCCTACCATATTCGAATTGAGCTGAGGCAGCCCTTTCCCTTTTAACCGTAGTACTTCCGATGCTTGTGTTCCGGCAGCTAGCTTCACCCTTGCATGCCCATCTAAAGTAGGAATATCAACGCTTCCTCCCAATACCGCTTGTGGGAACGAGATGTAATAATTTATATATAGGTTATTACCATCTCTTTCAAAAAGTTCGTGTTCTATCTCTTCAATAAGTACGTGGAGATCTCCATTAATACCACCTCGAGGGGCAGCATCTCCTTTTTCTCTAATAGAAAGTTGCATCCCTTCTTGAACACCCGCAGGAATTTTTATGGTAACTACCTCTTCGCCTGCAACAGTCCCTTTACTTCCACATTTAGAGCATTTCTTTATAAAGATAACCCCTTTACCTTGGCAATTTTTGCACTCTACCGCCTGCTGAATAATTCCAAACACACTTCTTTGCTGGTGCATTACCTGTCCGGCTCCCTTACAAGTAGGGCAGGTTTCTTTATCATGTTCATTTTCTGCCCCTTTTCCGTTGCATTGAGAACATATTACTTGTTTTTTTATTTTCAGTTTTTTCTCTGTCGATTTTGCAATCTCATCGAGTGTCAATTTCACCGATACTCTCAGTGTAGCCCCTTTTCTTACTGTTTTTCTCTGACCTCCGAAGCCACCGCCTCCAAAGCCTCCAAAACCGCCTCCAAAGCCTCCTCCGAACAAATCGCCAAAGCGGTCGAAAATAGACCCAAGGTCGAAGTCTACATTATAGCCTCCACCTGCACCCGCGCCCATACCCGCATGCCCAAACTGATCGTAACGTGCTTTCTTATCGGCATTACTCAATACATCATACGCTTCTGCTGCCTCCTTAAACTTCTCCTCTGCCTCGCTGTTTCCTGGGTTTCTATCGGGATGATACTCCATCGCTTTTTTGCGATATGCTTTTTTAAGCTCATCGGCACTCGCCGACTTCTCAACTCCTAATACTTCGTAATAATCTCTTTTCATCTCTTTCTTATACTCGCCGTTTTTTGAGCGTATTGGTTATTAATTCGCAATTACTACTTTCGAAAAACGGATCACTTTATCATTCAATTTATATCCTTTCTCTAATACATCCATCACCTTTCCTTTCATCTCCTCGTCTTGTGCTGGAAAGTGAGTTACCGCCTCGTGAAGATCGGTGTCGAAGGTCTCACCTTGTGCAACAATCTCTTCTACCTCAAACTTCTTTAACAACGCTTGCAACTTATGGTAAATAATATCGAAGCCCTCCTTTATAGAGTTAATATCTTCTACATTTTTGTTGTGGTGACTAGCACGGTCAAAATCATCAATTATAGGGAGCAACGCTACTAAAACCCGCTCAGAAGCAGTTGAAATTAATTCTAACTTCTCCTTGTTTGTCCGCTTTTTATAATTCTCAAATTC
>CAYJOY010000058.1:7003-7322 GCA_964371885.1 uncultured Lentimicrobiaceae bacterium
TTATTTGTTGCTTTAAAGCATCTTCCTTCGATGGCTTTTTCCCAAAAAACGATTTCTTCTGGGTTTTCTCTTCTTTTTTCTCCTCCTCTACAACTTCAGTTTTCTCTTCTTGAAGTTCAACATTTACAGGCTCATCCTGAATTAACTCTTTGTTATCTGTGTTATCTGTATTCATGTTATTTTTATCATATTATTTTAAAAGAAAAAGAATAGCAAAAACCTTGCCATTCTTTTCATTTTATTATAAAAAACTACAAAAATGTATATTTTTTATGCAATTCGAAGTTGTTTCTAATTCTTTTTAGCGAAACCTTTTACT
>CAYJOY010000058.1:7332-8850 GCA_964371885.1 uncultured Lentimicrobiaceae bacterium
AATCGATTTATTTGTGTTTACAGGATCGTTAGTAATGATGTCAACTGTAGCATTCAACGTGGTTCCTCTTCTAGATCTAGGGTTGAAAGTAATGGGTAAATCTACACTTTCGCCAGGCGCTAGCTCTTGCTTGCTAGTAGGTTTAATGGTGAAGTAGCTATTGCTTGCCAATACTTTTCTGATAAATAACGGCGATTTTCCTTCATTTGTGATAGTTACCATCTTCATAACTGTTCCAGTAGTAGCAATAGTGTCGAAATCTAAAGAGGTGGTATTAACGTGTATTTTAGCTGCATTCTTTATTTGCTCTTCAGTATATGCAGAAAAATCTTCTGTAACATAAAGCTCTAAACGCACTTGCTTTTTAGGACTAACAGAGTCGTTAGTTATAAAATAGAAGTACTCTCTATTTTTACCATATTTGCCATATTTTTCAGCATCTAATTCTAACTCGATGGTACCTTCCTCGTCTGGTTGTACCACTGATAAGTAAGCAGGAAACTTCTCTGAAGAGAACGTGGCTGGTTTATTCCAAAAGTTTTTCACTTGAAGAGTTATCATTTTTTTATCGGTGTTCAATAACTCCATATTTATCACATCTTCTTTAACACGGATCATTCCACTCCCTTTTTTATAACCAGCAAGTTCAAATTTTGTAGGAGGTCTTTTTTCTACAAAACCTTTAATAAAAATGTACATTCCATTAGAGCCCGAAGCAGTATGTTCTGGCATATTGGTAACAATACGAACACTTTTGTGAAACTTCCCTGGTCTTCCCGCTGGATTGTAAGTAGCTTCTACAAAACCCTCTTCACCTGGCCCTACCGCCTCTTTGGTGTAATTAGCCGCCGTACAGCCGCACCCTGGTCGTACCGACGTAATAAAAAGAGGGGCATCACCTTCATTAGTAAATACAAAACGCCCAGTAACTTTTCCGTCTACCTCCTTTATGGTGTCAAAGTCAAATGTGGTTGATGTAAATTTAATCTTAGGCTGCGCTACAAGAAGAAAGCCGCAGAACGAAAGAGCGAATAAGAAAATTAGTTTTTTCATAATTTTTAGATTATTAAATTGCGGCGCAAAAGTACACATTTTTTTATAATAATATGTATAGAGAACTTAAAAAAAATACTTTTTTATTTTTATTAACAGAACATTATCGTTTCTAAGAAATGGTTTTACGAATTAAATTGTTAGTTTCAGAAACGAATTTCAAAAATTCTAAAAGAAACATTCAATCATTCAGGTGCTTACAAACTCATAATCACTAAAACAACATTTATTTCACGCACAAAAAAAGTCGGCAACCTAAAACAGAATTGCCGACTTATAATTTCGATAAAAAACTGTTTAACGAACTAAATTTTTAAAAGTTTCTTTAGCTCTATAGTTGTTAAACTCCGCATCGTTTTTAGCAACGGTTTTATACGAAGCATCTGCTGCAAATGCTTTCTCTAGGTTGCTATAAACTTCTTGTTCAACGTTGGTTCTAGCGGCAATAACAGCAGCTAAATAGTA
>CAYJOY010000058.1:8860-9169 GCA_964371885.1 uncultured Lentimicrobiaceae bacterium
CAGTTTTATTTTGCACACAATCAATGGTGTTTTTTGCAGTAGTATAATCTTTGGTTAAAGTGGCTACTAACGCTGCAAGGTAATCGCACGAATAATTCGATAACGCTTGTTTTGCCTCTTCATAGTTTCCATCATGAATATCAAATATCACAGCATGGTAATCCTGGTTGGTAGGTTCTACCGCCGCTTTCGTCGCTTTTTCGAAATCTTCTTTAGCACCTTCTAAATTATTTTGGAAGAATTTTAAAATTCCAGCATTATTCAATACTATACCGTTGTTTGGAGAAATGGCTGCCGCTTTCTCAAGTG
>CAYJOY010000059.1:0-623 GCA_964371885.1 uncultured Lentimicrobiaceae bacterium
AGACGTATACATGTTGAATTGCGTTATTAGCGTTATATATTAATGTATCACCCACATAAAAAGGTTCCGAATCGTTTTCGTTCTCATACCAAAATAAGCTTCCCGTAGTTGTAGGCGAATAGACTCGATAGGTGTTATTATCGAGATTGTGCTCCACTATAACATCAACAAATGCTACAGGGTGAAGTGTTATGGGCACGATTGTCGCCTCTTCATCGCTAACATTTACGGTTAAATTTTGCGACTGATAACCTTCCGCCGATACTGTAACTTGATAACTTCCAGGAGCTATGGGTCTAAAATAATATCCAGCATTATTAGAATATATAAACGATTGGTCGGTATCATGATTTTCAATAAACACCTTCGCTTCAATAGGTTCATTAGTTACAATATCGGAAATAGTTCCAGAAAATCCATAATTAGCTTCCAAAATAAAATCTAATATAGCCTCTTTATTATATAGCCAATATGTCTCTAGCTCATCCGATGAAAGGACGAATTCATCAGACACTTCAATGGTAAACTCTCTACAATGGTGAAAATAGAGCATATAGTCTTGACGCGACCCATTGGTAACATACCAATCGCCACCATGTGTTACCCCAATATCCATTCCCGTG
>CAYJOY010000059.1:633-5562 GCA_964371885.1 uncultured Lentimicrobiaceae bacterium
GGATGTAGTAACTCGCTCGAGACCCACGTATCCCATGGGTAGTTCACTAACTCAATGCCACCATGGAAATTAGCAGCTACAATAAACTGATGCTCGCGGGCAAAGTCTATCATAGCTACTACTTCTAATTCCGATGAATTTTCGAGATAACCCTCTGTTGGGGTTGGAAAACTACGGTTTAAGTCTACATTGTTGCCATTGGCTCTTGTGGAAGAGGTGCCTATAATATCGTTGCTTGCTCTATAGGTACCGTCTGGGTTCGTATTAGGACAAATCCATAAATCGATGGTATTGAGAATTGCTGCCACTTTTTCATCTTCCTGATTTTTAAGTAAATAATCAATAAGACGAAGCATCATGAAATAGGCAGCAGTTTCGTTACCATGCATTGTAGAGGAGAGCAAAACTTGCGGCTTATTCTGCTGTTGATCAACATTTTGCGCTATTTGCACCGCATAAATTGATCTCCCGTTTACTGTAGATTCTAAAATTGTGTCAATATTACATAAGGCTGGGTATTCTTCTTGGTAATAAGATAAATACTCTTGATATAACGAATAGGTAGGATAATAATTCCATGTCCACATTTGTGTTAAAGTACTAGCCATCTGAATAGACTTGGTATCTATCAACTCTTTATATTCAGTATAAGGAATTTTTAGCAGTTTAAATTGGGCATAATCCTCTTCATTCACCCAAATTCGTACTTTATAATTATTCTCTTTAGGCTGAAAATCGACCCTATCAATTATAAAATCTTCGCTTATTAAACGTACCTCTTCGCGCGAATTGAGGGTAATTAGTAAAAATTTCTCTAGGTCTATTTCGCTGTTTGTTTGTGCATTAGCGGTAATAAAGCTGAGGAAAAAGAGGAGGAGCAAACAATAAAAATGTTTCATAACTTACTTATTACATATCAATAACTCTCTTGAAAATGGTATTGGGTTGTTTCTTTTATACTCCGAAGCACGATACCTTTTAATAATAGGGTGGGTTTCGAGTGAGGTATCGCCTTGAAAATATTGCGCAAATATCTGATCTGCTTGAAAATAATTATCTACGCCAAGCTGTTCGCAGTCGCAACTACTTATACCTAAACCATCTACAGGTGTAGCCTCTATGCAAGCTTGTAGCGCTTCATTTTGTTGCGTGTTACATTCAGACAATAGATATTTTGCTAATCCAAAAACTTCTGTTTTCCAAAGATTCATTATAGGAGCTACATCGCCAACATCGCCATGTAATGTCCAAAAACCTGTTAAAAATTCGGTGTAATTATCGGTAGAAATTACAATTCCCCTATTAAGTTGGGCTACATCATATAATAGCATCATTCGCATTCGTGCCTTCATATTCCCTTGACGCAACTTAGAAAGGGTAGAATCGTCGAAACGAACCAGTAATTTCTTGTTTTCTAGGAAAGTATCTGTAATATCTAGGTATTCAAATTCATGACAGAAACACTCGCCTACCTTATTAGCACGCTCAATTTCATCGGTTTTATTGGTCTCTATAGTTATAGATTTTCCTATAAGTGGGATGTTATTTTCTGCACAAACAGGTGCCATAATTGCGGCACATAATGCACTGTCTATACCTCCAGATATTCCTAATACCAAAGACTTTAATCCAAATTTTTTTATATAATCGCTTAAACTATTTCTGATATTTTGCAGTACTTGTTTATACTGCGCATCTTCGGTAATAAAAGGGAAAAATGATGGGCTAGGGACGGTCATAATTTTTAATTTTTTCTAATAATTCAGGGGTTTTTAACCCTTTTTTTTGTGCTTGCTTCCAGTTTGCAACTGCTTCTGGTATATTGTCGAGCGTTAAGTAGCAATCGCCAATGAGTAGATAATAATTAGCGAGGACGGAACTCTCATATATATAAGGTAGCGCCGCTTTCAACACCTCAATCGATTGGTCGCATTTATTTTTTTCTGCTAAAGCAAATGCTATATAATAATTTATTGTAGAGATAGTTGGAAAGGTTTCTAATAGATAATCTTTTTCTACTACAATTTTATCATGCTGATTGGTTTCGTGAAGTAGGTGGAGGTAGAACTCCCAAAGCACGGGATCGGTATTCTCGAGATCGATGGCTTTTTTAGCACTCATTGCGGCAGCCTCGAACTGATCTACTTTTTCTTGCATTTTCGAAAGATAAGCCCACGCTTCATATTGTTCTGGGTGTAAAATGGTTAGTTTCTCTATAGCATTGAGCACTCTTAAACCCTTCTCTTTTTCGTTCAATTCTGCCTGTGGCATATAGGCTAGCAGGTAATCTAACTTCTCTTCAAAAGAGAGATCGGGACACTCAATGGCAGTAAAAATGGCTTGTTCAGCATTCTCTTTATTATCGATGGCGTTATAATAGTCGAACCAAGCTAAATTAAGCAAACCGTGATTTGGATTTACCTTTGAACCATTCTGTAAATAAGTTAATGCTTGCTGATTCATATTGTTTTTCAGATAAATATCGGCAGCAATGGCATAGTATTGGGTTTCGTGAGGATATGCTTCTATCATTTTATCATATTCAGAAACAGCACCTTTCACATTATTTTGGAAAAGCCACAGCTCTTTTTTCATAGCTACCAGTTGATCTATCTTTCCAATTACACTCTCCATTTTATCGTACGTTTTTATTACATCCATTAAACGGTTAAGTTGAAAGTAGGCGTTGGCTAGTGCTATTAAATAGTTTTCGTTGTTATATTTCTCTTCGCATATTACTTCCCAATACTTCACCGAATTTTTATAATCGCCTAATAAATCGAGTACTTTTGCTATTTCTAATTGGTAAAAAATATTATCTTTATCGAGTGCAATTGCTTGTTCGAGATAGTTTTGTGCAAGATTATTATCTTTCTTTTCTACCGCTATTTTCGATAGTATAAACAGCGAGGGGGCGTGTGTTGGTGTGGTGTTAATAATAGTTCTGAGGGTATTTTCTGCGGCATCGTAATTTTGGCTGTAAAAATCCCGCAACGCGTCAGCGAAGGCGATAGAGTTTTTTCTTTCTTGATCGGTTACTTCTACTTGCACTTTCTTCTTTTTCTTTTTGGGAGATGCCGTTAACGCAGGGATGGAAAAAGTTAAGATGGCTATTAAAATGAGCAGATGAGAGATGGTTTTTATCATATAGCGTTATTTCTTGTTTTTAATCACTAACTATTATATTTATTTTTTAAATAAAAGATATTATTGTATTTTATTCATTTTTAAGCTTTTCCACTGCTACCAAATCCCCCTTCACCTCTATCTGTATTCGAGAGATTTTCCTCTTCTTTCCATTCCACTTGTTCACATTTAGCCACTACCATTTGCGCAATTCTATCTCCTGAATTAATGGTAAAGGTTTCTTGCGAATGGTTTATTAAAATAATCATCACCTCACCGCGATAATCTGCATCGATAGTACCTGGGGAGTTGAGCACTGTAATTCCATTTTTTATGGCTAATCCGCTCCTTGGTCGCACTTGCGCTTCGTAGCCCACAGGTAACTCTATAAATAAACCTGTAGGCACTAACTTGCGCTCACCTGGCTGTAGTTCAATTGGTTCAGAAAGAAATGCACGTATGTCTACGCCTGCAGAAGCCGGTGTAGCATAAGTAGGGAGTGGATTATTAGAGCGGTTAATTACTTTACAAATCATATATTCTATTTTTGGATTTTAACGCTAAGTGCGTAGTTATATTATTTACTATCTTTTTTCTTCTTTTCCCGTTTGCGCATTTTAGTCTGTTTCCAACTTTCTACTAACTCTTTTCGCGAATTAAATTGTTGTTGGAAGATAAGCGCGACTCCTCCCCTTTGTGTAGGACGGGAAGCTTCTTTAATCTGTTCATACTGGTCGTTGGCATAAAAAACTTTAAAGCGCCAGTTTCCATTTTCATTTATTAAAATTTCTACTCCAACATCGCCCACGAAGCTAGAAATATTGTTGGCACCATCGCCAATCTGTTGGGCATAGCCAATATTCGTTTTCACTAATATTCTATCGTTATAAAGTGGTATTGAAGCATTTAGAGAATATTCTGTATAATTTGACTCATTTTCGGAAAATACATTTACCCCAATATCTACCCCTTTTATTTGTTGCGCTAAATAGGAATTGAACATATTGGTTACCATATCTATTCCAACATCTAATGTTTGTGATTCTAAATTCTGAGAAGAAGAGGAGTTACTAGCAATAAACGTGTTGAGATACACTACCGAGAAAAACTGCCGTAGCGTTGATTGGCTATCGGTGGTATCGAGAGCAGTATAAAGCTGACGCGCTTGATCTTGAGTAACATCTGGGAATGAAAAACCGAAACCGGGTTGCGGGTTCATTAAATTTCCTTTCAAATCGATATAAGAAGCCACTGAAGTTTTCCCTACATTTATATCGCTGGAAAGTGGCTTAACAGAGAGTTGCTTGTTATATTTAGCTCTAATATTGAGCGATGCAGACTCGAGAGGACCGTTAAAAGTGATAGATCCCCCTGGCTCAACATCGAAAGTACGTGGGACAAAGTTTTTTAACGACAAACTGAATCGTCCGTATACAACTTTTAACATCCCTGTTAGGTTCAGTGTTTCTTGTAGCGAGCTGTAGTAAAGTCTAAATCTACCATCCGTTTTACAATCAAGTTTACCATCAATTACTTCTAAATCTAAACCAATATCGGCATCTTTATTAACATTAAGGGTTAGGTCAAAAATCATAGCCATTGCTTTGTCATTTACCTTTTTCTTCTCTTTTTCTTCTTTTTCTGTAGTGGGCGGGGGAAGAAAATAGATGTCGTCCATTTCCGACACAGACATGGCGCTTGTCATGGGTAAAACCACATTTGAACCTGTGAGCGTTGTAATATTATCGCTAAAAAATGTTAAACTAGCATTATCGCCTGTTATGGTAACATCGCCAGCTACGA
>CAYJOY010000059.1:5572-9143 GCA_964371885.1 uncultured Lentimicrobiaceae bacterium
AATGGGGTATCGTACGATTTGGGTAAATTGAGTGCCTGTACCCGTTGGGTTGAGAGTTTTAATTTAATATCGAAATTTTTAAATGCTTGGTGATTTACATACCCCGATAGCGTTGCTGGGTTATTTTCTACATCATGAATTAACATTTCTCCAAAACCGATCCCTTGCTGGTCGAAAAATATCTTTTGATTTTTTATAGAATACTTCGTACCAAGCGGTGCAATCCCAATACTACCATCAAGTACATTTACCACCCCCGAGAAGTAGAGTGAGTCGGGGGTTTTCACAAAATCGAGGTCTCCTTTTGCATTTCCCGATATCTGATCGCTAAATGACGACAAGAAAGGGGATAAAAACCCTATTCGTAAGGTGTCGATGGCAGCATTTACTCTTATCGATTTATCGCTAGGGTTGTAAACGCCGTTTATATTGGCTATTTTTTTTCTTCTTAAAAAATAATCTTTCAATACATTATTGGTTTTAGCATTGTGAATGATGCTTTCTCTTGTTGAGCTATCGGGGAAGAAGAGCGTCCCTTTAAAGGTGGGATTCTCTCCCGCGGGTGCTTCCGACGAAAGTAAAAGGTCGCCTAAAGGTTCGCTGTTAAAAACAAAATCGCTCACATAGGAACTTCCTACAAGAAGCTGCTCACCTTTCGATGACTTAATAGTAACTAAAGCATCAACAATACCCTCTATCGAGAGATTCATTTGCTCTGTAAACACATTTACTGCCGCTAAGTCGGCATTTACAATGGCAATATTGAGCGTTTCATCTCTTTTTTTAGAATAGGCACCATCAAATCTTAATTGCGCATGATCGGCATTAAGGGTACACTTCTCGAACACAAAAGCACTGTCTTGCAACATTATACGACCATCCTTATCAAATGTCCACGGAACACTATTTACCCAGAAGCACGAAGAATCAATGTCGATAATAATATTTTTAGCATTTCTTCCATCTACTGTGCCGCGCAAAAATGAAGGATTGGTAACTTGAGATATAACCATTGGATTAACCCATGCAAGGTTATATTCAATTTCTTGATTATAAGTTAAAAAGTCGAAATTTAATGCCGAAAAGTTCATATTATCGTTTTTGGAGGGTAACGATAACGACTCAGCAGTAACCACTAACTTCAACTTCTGATTAGGTAGTAGCTGGGAGGTAGCATTCATGTTTTTAATAAACACTTTCTTATCGATTACAAACTCGGGAATAGAAATATTGATTGAATCTTCTACGTGTGTAGAGTTTAAATGAACATACACTTGCGAATTTGGAGAAACTTTCACTGTAGGTAGCATTATTTCTAAAACATCTTTAGTATTAAAGGTTTCAATATTAAAATCGATGTAAGCATTGGTTGAATCAATATTAACAACCTCTTCATATTGCAACTCTTTCTCAGGGTTTATAATACGAGGGAAATATCGATAACCAATTTGCTGCAACGAAGGAAGTAACTCAGAGAGTTTATAGTTGGTGTTAAGATTAGCATTTACAAGATTAGATTGTAAGAGGTAGGAGCTCTCCTGATTGGCTTTTCTCACTACCGAAAATCTTATTCTATCTGCTAATGCACTACTTTCATTTGCCGACAATTTTAACGCATCTATGCTCAAGTATCCTTTAAAATCATCAATATTATTGGCAAAAACATTGAGTTCTAGCGAATCCATGGCGACTGCTAAAGTGGGATTTTTCCTTACCAAAAGTACCATTTTATCAATTCCATCTTCCGATAATGTGTCTATCTCTTGGTCATACCCTGTAAATAGAGCATAAGGGGTTATATTTTTAATGGAGAGGTTACTTTTGATATTGGGAATTTCATTTTCAAAATCGATTGAGCCGTCAAAAATAAAATTCAGACTTGTGTCTAGCGAATGAATTGCCCCAATATATTTTTTATCGGTGTAGGTACCATCTAGCAACACCCTCCCCAATTTTCTGTTGAATAGGTTAGAATTATCGATGTTCCCTTTTATTTTTGTTTCTAGCGTAGTAAAAATAGAAGACAATTGCCCATTATATTGGGCCTTTCCATTTAATTTGATAGTTGTAGATAATTCTTTAATAATCCTCTCATTGTTTATTATCTTACCCACATTGCAATAGTCTGAAGTAACCTGCGCATTAAAGGTGGCATCGGCCCCCACAGTTTTCATCTCCATATCTACTATTACATTTCCCACCGCTGTATTCAAAAATAATTCTGTGTCGAAATTAATCAAACTTCCGTCATAATATCCATTGAGTTGTAAATTTCCTAAATTAGAAAGGGTGGCAGGTAATGGTATCCGTTTCCCTTGGGGTAGTTTAAAATTAGCAATATCATCGAATGAAATAATAGCCTCTTTCAGGTTTACATTATAAGAGCTTTGGGTTATATTGGTAATATCTTTTAATAGAAATTCGCCATAAAGCGAGGTTTGGTTACCATTTTTTAATGCAAACTGACTCAATTGCAATCTATTTACGGGTCCATTAACTTTACCTGTAAAATGTACCACATTTTCCATCCCTTTAATGCTGGGGACAAAAGGGGTAATATCGTCGGTGTTCAACCTCCCGCTTTTAACATCTGCAACAAAAATAACACTATCTAGCACGGTGCTAAAAGCGGTAAAGCCTTGCTCAAATTGCAACGATAAATCCAATGTGAGTTCCGTTTTGGGCAGTTTCATATACGCCTCTTCAAAGGTAATCTCTTGAGGGTTTAGTTTAAACATCCCTGTTAATTCTTGGAGGTCAAACCCAGAGTATTGATCTAAGGAGAGTTTCACAATATCGCAGGCTACTAAATTTTCACCTAATATCACAAAGTTATTGGCGTTTAGGTTAATGTTGGTTAGTTCGAAATAGGCATAATCGATGGTATTGGGATAATTGTCATTTCTTAGATTTTCATTTTCGAACAAAAAACGACCATTTTCGAAGAGAAAAGTTTCAAAAACGATGGCAATATCTCTCTTTTTTTTCTCTTTAGGCTTCATATTATCTGCCCAAATAGCAATATTTACCCTATCTTCATTTTTATATTTTCTCAATTCTACATCAGCTCCTTCAGCTTCCACATCTTTTAACCTTATGTCGGAGAGGGTAAAATTTTCCAGCATCAATTGAGCAGAAAATGCCTCTATTAAAATCATAGGGTTCTCTTTGTGGTCGTTTATAGTTAAATTCTTAATTCTCAGTTCAAAGAATGGAGAGAGGTAGAAATTACTAATGGTAACATCGCCACCTAAAAAAGAGGATAGCGACGTGTTTATTTTTTTTACTAAAGCCTTTTGAATTGGGGGTAAAAAAATGAGGGTAACAATAAGAATATGGAGGGTAAAAAGGGATGCTAAAACCCAAAGTAATACTTTCAGTATTTTTTTTGTAACTTTGCGCCCAATTTTTTGCATTATGTCTATATATATTTTAGGTATTGAATCCTCTTGCGATGATACATCAGCGTCTGTTCTTTGTGGGACAAAAATTTTATCGAATGTTATTGCTAATCAGCGTATTCACGCTGAATATGGCGGTGTTGTTCCCGAGCTTGCCTCTAGGGCACATC
>CAYJOY010000060.1:0-9124 GCA_964371885.1 uncultured Lentimicrobiaceae bacterium
TTAAATAAAAAGAGGAGAGTTTAAGACAAACTCTCCTCTTTTGTTGTTATTTTAAAATGATACTATTCACCTTTGCTAGAGTCTCTAAAAATCATAATAGAGCCGTTGTGAACAATAGTTTTAGCCCATCCTTTGTAAGTGAATGTGAAATAATATTGTCCGTCGCTGCAACCTTCTCCGGTAAAAGCTTGAGTCCCTACAAACAATTCACCATCTTTAATATATGTATCGTAGTTTTCGGCCTCGTATACTTTCTTACCCCATCTGTTGTGAATAATGAGTTTGTTTTGGCGGTGTTGCTCAGGATCTTCAGGGTCAATGTCTGGGTTGAAGTTAACAAGAGCAAACACATCGTTCATGCCATCGTTGTTAGGTGTGATTACATTCGGGAATACGATGTCTTCTTCTATAATAATGTTGTGTTTTACTTCTCCTGAGCATCCTGCACTAGTGGTTACATGTAGTGTTACTTCGTAGTCTCCCCAAGTGTCGTATATGTGTTCTGGACTCCAGCCACCTTCATCTATTGTGGTTGTTGAGTCTACAACGCCGTCGCCAAAATCCCAGTACCATCTGTTATCAGGGCGCTGCGCAAATCTGGTAGAGTCGGTATAGTTCATGAATTTAATAGCACCACCCGTTTCGCTAAGTAACGATATTTCTGGGGTAGCAATAAACTCCACTATAGGTTGTTCATTAGAGACAATATAATTCCATTTCATGATCGAATCTTTACATCCAGCTGCTGTTTCTACTAGTAATTGTACGTGGATTGTATCGGCTAATTCAATGAAGAATTCTGGTTCTGCTTCGGTAGAGTGATAGAGAATATTACCATCTATAGAGTACAATCTCCAGTTAAATTTAGTGTTAGAGTCTATCGGGGTGGTATTGTTGGTCATTTGGATAGTAAGCGGGATACATCCTCCAGTAGTGTCGGCCTCAAAATCGGGTATTGGAAACTCTTCGAGTAGTAGGTACACCGAGTCGGTCCCCTTACAGGTCAATGTTGCATCTTCGCTAGTGGCATAGCAGGATACAGAGTAGTGTCCTTCATAAAAAGCCAAAATAGAGGTTGCCTCGGAACCGTTGTTCCATAAATACTCAACTTCAATGCCAGGAGGTGCGTAGTTAGCATCTAAAACCACCTCTTCACCAGTACAAATGCGCACAGTATCTTCATCCAAGATAATGTCTGGAATTGGAGCTGCCACTACTTCTAAATCGAAATCGTCGGTATATTGACAACCGTACTCATCAATAATAGTATAAGTGTATCCTAATGAACCACTGGTATCGGGGTTAATTAATCCCGACAATGCGGTTACTGAAGAGGCACCAGGGCCTTCCCATATTACAGAGTCAAGTCCCACTTCATACTCCCAGTTTCCAGGGATAATCTCTGGGTTTAAAGCTATCTCCCATCCGAAAATGTAACCGTTGTCAGAATAAAGGTGGTCGCAAACAACAATTGTCCATGGTCCATTAAGGGGACATCCAATAAGGTTAGTGAATGTTTCGTATGGTCCGTAGAAAGTGCCAGGCTGGTGTAGTGAGTCGGGGCTTGCGGTTAAACTATTTCCGCTGTTAGGACAAGGAGCCCCAAGGTTGTAAGGAGGTGCTTGCCCACCTGTTCCAAAGCAAGCTGGTGCTCCTGGTTTAAAAGTGTATTTGTAAGGAACCCCTTCAGCAAGATAACAAGGATCGCCAGAACCAGGGTCGGGAGCTTGCCCTAAGTGGGTGCTACCACCATTGCTAGAACAAGAGTTGGTAATAGTACCCGTTGGAGTATAGCCCAACGAGACGTTTCCTGTAGAGTATGCTTTTAGCGCTGTTTGTTGCCCGTTTGGACAACGTAGTCTTATCGATAAATCGCCTAAGTATGAGTGTTCTAGCCAAAGAGAAACCCCTAAGAAATCGACCATGCTCTCTAGTGTTTGCGTAGCACCGAAGATGTCATAAATTAACTCACTCTCATAACACACGTTACTACCATCGGGTAAGAATACCGTGTCGGCTCTGTTCAAAACAGCTTCCACTTTACTTTCAATAGGTTTGGTTTGTATTTCTGCTAAGGCATCATCACCAACCCTAATAACGTACTCATCGCCTTCGCAAATGGTTCTCAGAGGGAGCGTTCTATCAATAGGATTCTCGGCAACGCGAATTCTCCCTTTCAACATATTCGAATAACATGCGTTATCGTCTTCTGCATATACGGTAAAATCCCATCCTTTTACTTCGTCAAAAACTCTTGCAACTTCTGGCTCCGTAATAATGGCATCGTAACCAAATCTCCAAGAGATGGTGGTGTTTTCTTCCGTTTGCGTATAGTATTCATTATTGAGAGGAAATTCGAGGCTAGCAGAGAAGGTAACCTCGTCGTCTTTACAAACATTAACATACATCAAGTCTCCACCTTCAGCCGAGTCGTACTCGAAAGTAATCAAAGCATCCATAGCATCTGAATTGAGCGATAAAACGATAGGTTGACAAGGCTCGCGACAATCAACGGTTGCAGCCCAGCCTTGAGCAGTGGCAGCACCCGAAGTAAACTCTATGAAGATACAGCCGTCGCCCTCAGGATTGGTAGCTACAATAGGAAATTCGCTAGGCGCAATGTTAGCCTCGTACGTCATGATGATAGGCGCTGTGTTGTCATCTCCATCATAAAGTGTTAATGTAGCCCCTTCGCCAAGGTCAAATAGGGTGAATGCAAGCGATATAGCACCCCCATCGGCAGGAACTAGAAGAATAGATGATGCAGAGTTGGCAGCGTGATTGCCGTTAGCACCACCCGAATCGTAGAAAGTACCACTGCACGTGCTCTCTTCAGCGGTGCCATTTCCAGAAGGCATGTTAATAGATTGCGCTACAACCAGCATGGTTGACAAGAGCATAAATCCCAAAATTGAAAATATCTTTTTCATAATTGTATTATTTAAATTGTTAATTACCGTTGATTATTTGTTGTTTTACAACCTCTATGTCATCCCCAGAAGAGAAAACAACAATCTTGCTGGTGTTGCCTAATCTGTAAATGTTAATGTGATTAGGAATTAGCTTAAACTCGTATTTCAAAATGTTAAAATTTTGCAACCCCTCCTCGCTATAATCTTGAGAGGTATTAGCAAATGCCCCTTTTAGAGTTAACACTTGAAGTTCGTTAATGCCATCCATCTTCTCCGCTGGATACTCGTCAATCATGTACCCGTGTTGAATAAGGGCATTGTAGTAGGCAACCTGTTCTGCAGACATGTTGCCAATCTCTTCAGAAGAAAACACCTCTTGAAGTTGTTGATGAGGGATAATTGTTGCTGGCGATTGTGCCATTGCTGTTCCCATAAATAATCCTAAAAGGAGTGATAAAATTAATTTTTTCATAATTGTTTTATTTTGTTGTTATTAACACTTTTTTTCATTCAATAAGAAAGGAGGGGTTACCATTTTTCTTGTTTGATATAACACTAAATACCTAAATTGACCAAAAACGTACCCTCCATTTTAATTTTTTTGCAAAAATAATTATTTTTTTTTAATATTTGAAATGATATTTATTTTTTTCGTGTAAATTTGCCGCTTCAAAAAAGAGAATTTACACAGGTTGCTGAAAACTGTTTCTAGATGCATCTATAGGCAAAGCTTCTTAACCGATAAATGCTTTTTACAAACCGATAATTTAATAAATTTTATATAATGGCAAACGAGATCAATCCACGTCAAAATTTTGAGACGACAAAGCAAGAAATTGGATACATTGAGAGAAAAATAGCGCAACAATCAGATTATGACCGAATCGGTTTTAAATCGGGCTTAGAGGTGCATCAGCAATTATTAACTAAAAAGAAATTATTTTGTCGTTGCCCCGCGGGTATTTTTCAAAAGCCAGACGAGTTCGATGCGGAGGTAGTTCGCCACATGCGCCCAACACTTTCTGAATTAGGTGAGTATGATGGAACAGCACTCATGGAGTTTAGAACCAAAAAGAATATTATATATCGCATTTCGCATCCAACTGCATGTACTTACGACGTAGACGACACCCCTCCGTTTCCAATTGATAAAGAGGCACTCGACATTGCGTTAGAGATAGCATTAGCATCGAAAATGAGTATAGTAGGAGAGGTGCATATTACCCGTAAACAATACCTAGATGGCTCTATTCCAGCAGGTTTTCAACGTACGGCAATTGTAGGCATAGGCGGTGAAATTTATCTGAAAAATAAAAAAATAAACCTTATACAAATGAGTATCGAGGAAGATTCGTGTCGTGAAGTTTCCGATATAGGACATACGCGCGTGTATCGTACCGACCGATTAGGGATGCCCCTTATTGAAACGGTTACACACCCCGAAATGTTGAACCCCGATGAGGTGATGGAAGCATGCGACTTTATCCGTTTCTTAAATAGAAGTACAGGAAAAGTAAGAACTGGAATGGGAGCAGGTCGTCAAGATGTGAATGTGAGTTGCGAAGGAGGAACTCGCGTAGAAATAAAAGGGGTAGCACATACCAAATGGATTCCAGAACTTACACACGTGGAAGGATTCCGCCAATGGGCTTTGCTCGCCATCCGTGAAAAATTATCAAAACGCATAGCAAAAGAAGATTGGAAAATGAGTAGTGTAAAGTTGAATCCTAAAGATTTTAAATTTTACTATAACCCAATCAATGAGGCTTTAAATAACAAGGCGCACCTATATGCCGTGAATCTACCTCACTTTAAAAATCTACTATCCCATTTTACCCAGCCTAATCACTCTTTTGCTAGCGAGTTCGAAAATCGATTGAAAGTAATTGCATGTATTGAAAAACCCAACATGACTACCAGCGAAGATTTGGAAGATGTGGTGAGTAGCAGTGTATTCGAAAAAATAGAGAAATTGTTTAATTGTGGCGAAAACGATGCGCAAATATTGTTCTGGGCACCCGAGGCAGATGTGGCAACGGCACTCGAAACCATAGAGGAACGCGCACTAATGGCTTTTGATGGAGTGCCACAAGAAACAAGAAAGTCGTTCGAGGATGGTACCACAATTTTTGAACGCGTACTACCAGGTGCAGATAGAATGTACCCCGATACCGACTCAGCACCCATACCATTAGCAGCAAGCCATATTGAAATGTTGCGGAATAATGTGCCCGATGCACTCACAGAAAGAATAGAACAAATGAATAAATGGGAGATTCCTAGCGATACGTTTAGTTACATATTCACCCATAATTTCTTCCCATATATTAAAAATAGTATTGAAACATTGAATATCGCACCTAAAGTTGTGGGCGTATTGTATGGACAAACATTGAAGCATTGGCATGGAATTTTTGGAAAAATACCGTTTGCGCTAGAAAGAATAAAAGAGATGTTGGAGTTTACACAAGAAAAACCACTCCCATTAGCATTTAATAAAACCTTGTTGAAGCAGATGTTTGAAAATCCTGCTATTTCGTTCGATAACTACTATAATCAGTTAATGAAGAGTAGTATATCTGCAAATGCGGCGGAGGAAAAAATGGAAGCCCTAAAAGCAGCATTCATCCCAAAAAGTAATAAAACCACCAACAAAAACAAAGTGGATAGTATTTTAGGAGAAATTCGTAAAGAAGCAGATGCATTATTAGACTTCGCAAAATTATCGCAAAAAATATAAATTAGCAATAACCATCTATATCGTACGTTTTGTTTTCATGAATTTTTTGAAACCTATCTTTGTTTTAGTAATGGGGGCACTCTTGTTTTTATCGTGCGACGATAAAGATTTAACCCCTGTTTTCCTTGATGTTAAAACAGAAATGTTAGACAATTGTATCGACGTTACAAATTTTAATGATCAGCATGAAACTAACTACGATATGAGTGAGTTGCAAACCATTGCATCCAGTCGATTTCGTGATATTGAGTGCTGGCTCGATGGCGTTTATTTAGGAATTTTTGAACTCCCATGTAAAATCCCGATGCTTCCTGAGTATGATGAAAATAATGAGTTGAAAATCCTTCCATGTATTCGTCTGGATGGCAATTCGGCCATAATAAAAACATATTCGTATCTCAAAACTTATACACGAGAGTTCGACGATAATGTGGAATTTGTAACAATAGACGAGAATTCACCTATAGAATTCGAGTACATTAGTGCAGTGCAGTTCCCTCTTATAGATAACTTTGAGAGTGGAACCCGTTTCGAAATGGAGGACGATAGTGCCGATGTAGTGTTACAAACAAAGGCGATAGATTGAAATAACGTAGGGTACATTGCTTTACAAGAGGATCAAGATTTTACAATAATAACATCAAGTATGCTAACGGCACCTGGTGCTAATGGAAATGAGGTGATATGGGAAATGACCTACGCCTGCGATGCGGATATAAGAACGTCGGTAAAAGCGATGGCATCAGACGGAACTATCGTTCATGTGCCCCTAGGCACCATAGTAAATTCGAACGGCGAGTGGAGACAAATACATACAAATCTTACCAATGTTGTTAATTATTATAATGTGTCTAATATCTCTGCATTCAGACTTATGATTGAGGGCGCTGCTAATCCAGATAAAGAGACTTCCAACTTCTATATTGATGATATAAAGGTGATTAGTTACAAATAATTTTATGATCCGAAAAAGAAGACTCCTCCTTTTCTATATTATCTTCGATGTCTTAGCTGCAAGTATAGCATGGACATCACTCTATTATTACCGAAAATCGACTTTTGAGCCGAATGTTCCTCTCGATTTCGCCACTATGCTCAACGATAAGAATTATACGTTGGCAATGGTAATTCTCCCAATATTTTGGCTAATAATCCACATGATATCTGGATACTATTCGAAAGTACAGCGAAGATCCCGATTAAATGAATTGGCAACTACCGCAACAAGTACCTTCTTTGGGGTCCTTATCTTGTTCTTCCTTTTTATCCTCGACGATTATGTGAACAACTATTTCGACCTCTTCCTTTTCTTCGTTTTCCTACTCATAACGCAGTTTTTGCTAACCTACATCCCAAGGCTTTGTATCACCACCAATTTTGTAAAAAAAATCCATGCTGGTAAGCTAGGCTTTAATGCTATTATTGTAGGTAATGATGAGGTGGCATTAAACACATACCAACGAATTATAGAACAAACACCTACCTTAAAAAAATATATAAAAGGTTATGTAAGGGTAAAAGACGACGAAAGTCGTGCAATGGAGAAAGTGCTCACGTGCCTTGGCGAAATTGATGATATAGACCAATTAATTCTCCAATATAATATTGAAGAATTAATTATTGCTATCCAAAATGGGAAGAGAAAAAATGTAGAATCTATCGTTTCAATGGTTGCGAGCAACAAAGATCTCACATTAAAAATTATTCCACAAACCCAAGATTATATTCTAGGTATGGTTAAAACCTCGGAGGTAATATATGAGCCGCTTATTTCTATCTCGTTTGCAAACATGCCTCTTTGGCAAAAAATTACTAAACGGGTAATGGATGTGGTTTGCTCATTATTAGCTATAATTATACTAATACCACTCTATCTCTTTGCTATGATAGGGGTAAAACGCTCTTCGAAAGGGCCTATTTTCTACCGACAAAAAAGGATGGGAATTAACGAAAAACCGTTCAGTATGTATAAATTTAGATCTATGTATACCGATGCTGAGAAAAATGGCCCTATGTTGTCGAGTAAACACGACCCTAGAATTACCCCATTCGGACGTATGCTTCGTAAATATAGAATTGATGAGATTCCTCAGTTTTACAACGTACTAAAAGGTGATATGTCGTTAGTGGGACCAAGACCAGAAAGGAAGTTCTATGTAGACCAAATTGTAAAACATGCCCCATATTTTCGATTAATATACAAAATAAAACCTGGTATTACTTCGTGGGGACAGGTGAAATTTGGCTATGCTGAGAATGTAGATGAAATGCTTCAAAGAATGAAATGGGACATTTTATACCTAGAAAATATGTCGTTACATTTAGATTTTAAGATTTTGATACACACAGGTCTAGTGATTCTAAAAGGTTCAGGAAAATAACGTAATGATGACAGATACCTTTTGGATGGCTCCCTTGCACGGAATCACCTACTTCCCCTTTAGAAACACCTATTTGAAGTATTTTCAAGGGGTAGATGCTATAATAGCTCCGTTTATTCCAGCGCAAGAGTTCGAACAACATAGCCTCCCTTCTAAGATTGACCTATTTGCAGAAAATAATAAAACCCTTCCAGTAGTGCCACAAATAATGGGTACAGATGCAAACAAAATAGTGGACACTGTTTCATATCTTTCCCAGTCGCTGGGTTATAGCCGCTTTAATTGGAATATTGGCTGCCCAATGAAAAATATAGTAAAGAAAAATAGAGGTTGTGGAATGATGCGTTTCCCCGAACAAGTAGAACAGGTGGTGGAGGCGGCACTGTCAAAAACAACATGTCAGTTTTCAGTGAAAATGCGTTTGGGGATGGAAAATGTAGAACAAGGGCAAGAAATAATAGAAAGATTGAATAAATATCCTCTCGAATTTGTAGTAATTCATCCTCGATTCGGAACGCAACAGTACGAGGGGGTAGTGAATTTGCAGCAGTTCGACCATCTATATCAACAATGTCAACATCCCATTATTTATAGTGGCGATATTGGATTGTATGGAGCTGAATGCGATGCCCGCGAATTTTATCAACAGCTAAAGCAGCGCTATCCTAAAATTACCCAATGGATGGTAGGACGTGGTATGCTGTGGGATCCATTTGTCTTTTCTAAATTGAGAAATAGCAACCCTAATAATACCCCTATCCGGCACTTTTTCGATTTCTACGATACCCTTAAAAATGAACTGTTGTCGCATAAAAATGAAAGTACTGTATTAGGTATAATTAAGGAATTGTGGAAGTATTTTGCTCGTTTTTTGGAACTTGAAGAGATGAAATTGCGATCCATTTTACGCTGTCAAACCATCGTAGAAATGGGAGAAATAGAATCTTTTATAAAAAAAACAAAAATAGAGCGTTTTTAAATAAATAAAATTGTAATTTTGCCGATTAATTTTTTGGCTTATGGATTTAAATTTACTATTGGTAGTAACCGCCGTTTTAGCAGCTATGGGAATGATAGCAGCTGTTGTCTTA
>CAYJOY010000061.1:0-628 GCA_964371885.1 uncultured Lentimicrobiaceae bacterium
AAAGGCTCAGCAGCATATTTAAAAGCTTGTATAAAAATCGTCATCATAATAGAAATTTTATAACAAGCACTGTAAATACCTACCATACTTTGCGCCTCTTCCTCTGGCGAAAGGAATTTAATGAGTACTCTATCCATCGTTTCGTTCACAATTCCTGCGAGCCCGAATATCATTAAGGGTAACCCATATCGCATCATTTTTTTCCATAGTTGATAGTCGAACTGCCACTTTATGGTTAACAAGCGAGGAAGCAAAATGAGGAGTGTAACTATAGATGCGGCTAAGTTGGCTATAAAAATGTAGCCAATTCCAATGTCGGGGTTATATATGTACGAAAGTAGTTCTATGGCTATGTTTTCGCGAAGTAAGTAAGGGCAAAGTGCTAAAAAGAATAGGTTTAAGGCAATGTTAATGAGAATATTAATGAACTTAATAGTAGCAAATTGTATTGCTTTTCCCATAAGCCGAAGTTGTGCGAATAGGATTGAGGCAAAAGCGTCGGCGGCAATAATGATGAACATCCAACGGATATACTCGGGGTGTGCCCCGAGGCGAAGGGTATCGGCTATAGTAGGAGATAGGAGCGCGCCCACTATGGTGAAGAGCGATGAGGTTACTAGTAACGATA
>CAYJOY010000061.1:638-3478 GCA_964371885.1 uncultured Lentimicrobiaceae bacterium
CCATCCCATAAGTGAAAATCACAAACAAAAGGGCACTCCATGCATATAGCTCTCCTACAATGCCATATTGGTCGGTGGCAAAGATGTAAGTTTGTAATGGTACTAATAAATAGTTGAGAAGCCTGCCCAATATAGTAGGCAATCCATATATAACAGTTTGACTAGCAAGTTTTTTTAATCCTGACATGCGATAATAAAATTTTGGCAAAGGTACATAATAATTGTTTATGTTTAACAGCCCTCAATGATGTTGGGTTGTAGCACGCTATAAATACACGGTGTGCACGCGTAAAGCATAATAATCGACCAAAATGCTGAGGTTTATTGAGTATGTAGATAGATAATATGGTTAATGTAGCTTTGAATGTGATAACTACTGATAATATAACTATCACTACAATAATGAGATAAAAAAATAATAGCATAAAATGTTCGAAATAGTGATTTGGTTAATATTTTTTTGTATTTTTGCACGCTCAAAAAATGGCGGTCATAGCTCAGTAGGTTAGAGCGTCGGATTGTGGTTCCGAAGGTCGTGGGTTCGAATCCCATTGGTCGCCCAAATTAAATTTATAAGATCAAATATTATGTCAAGGGTTTGTCAATTAACTGGAAAAAAAGCAATTGTAGGAAATAACGTTTCTCACTCTAACATTAAAACCAAAAGAAGATTCAATCCAAACTTACATAACAAAAAGTTTTTTGTTCCTGAATTGGGTGGTTGGGTAATGTTAAAAGTTTCTGCAAAAGCAATCAGAAATATATCGAAAAAAGGTGCTTACGAGTGTATCGTTGAAGCATATAACAAAGGAACTTTAAAATAACCTATTTAGTTATTTTATTTTCTTTTATAGCTGAATTAAATAGATGCTCTTTTAGGGCATCTATTTTTTGTGCTTTCTTTTCTTGAATAAGCATGGTTCTAATTGCCTCAAAATTAGTGTTGCGCCCTTTTGCAATAGTCTCCTCTTTGTAGTCTAAGAATACCACTAAATGTCGGTGTTGCGCATCGGTGAAGTTGAGGAGTGTAAATTGTTCTCCATTCTTGTGAAGTATCTCTTTTTGAAAAGGGATCTCGTGAGCTATTTTCTCCCATTGTAACCAATAATTATCTAATAGATACTCTATAGAGTCGCCGCACAATGCTACCAACTTGCCTTGCTCTGCGGCAGTTCGGGTTTTATCTACAAAAAGAGGGTAAATTTTATTGTAAACTGCCGATTTTTTTCCTAATTTAATATAGTTGAGTTTTACTAGTTTTTCAATTTTCGTCTCTTGCAGATGGTTGTCTTGTATATATTGTTGCACCTCTCTATCGCTAACGTGTAGCGTAGCACTATCTGCCGAAAGCATCTTTTCAAAGTAGCGCTCAATTAAGAGTTTATCGCGGTAAGCGTCGAGTTCTTCGGTGAAATTTTTCTCAAAGTAGGAGAGCCCATTTTCCGCCTCCATTAAAAGGAGCTCATTCATAGTCCACTGGTTAATGTATTCTTGTACAAACAAAGAGCTATCCTCGGTTGATAAAGATTGAGGGAGTTTTTCTCTAATTTCAGAAAGGTATAAATTTTTATGATTTACTTCTGCTACCGTTATATCGCGATTGCCCTTATTACACGATGTAATAAATGCGATACCCATGAAAAAAGTGGCAGGTTTTATGAATCGATGAATTAGTTTCATACCTTATTATTTTTAGCTTAGCCATAGGCTACAGCTGTTTATATTTTTATGGAGTGCAACTGTTTAGGTAGCACTCCCTATAGTATTATCTTTATTTCGTGGCCTCTTTTACAATAGTGGCAAACAATTTTTCATTAATCCAAACAGGATATTTTTGACGTAGGTCAACCATCCAAATTTTTTCTAGTTCATCTTGATACTGAGTAATAACAAGTGAGCGTATCTCTTCAAGTGGTTTGTATTCTTTTTTTCTAGCTTCTGGGTCTATGGGGTGTTGTAGTTTTACCCTTTCGTAACATTCTTGTAAGCCCAAGGTATCGCTAAGTGCTTTGTTCCATACATGGTGGAAATTTTGTTCGTACAACACCATACCATCGTGAAACTCTTGAATTAATTCTTTAAACTCGGGGTACTTTTCTTCTAGTATGCTGTTTTCGTAGTGTAATAGCTTAGCTTCTACAAAAAGAGGGAATTCACTTTTAATATATCCAGCGAGGTCGGCTACTTTTTTAGCTCTATATCGGTTTAAGAAAAGGGCAAATTCTTGCGTTGTAACCTCTTCATCGTTAAAGGTAAATATGGGCTTTAACTTATCAATCCCAGGAATAGCGTGCATGGCGAAAGTGCTCTCTTTGTTGCCAAAGTAGTTGGTTGGGATAGCTTCAGCGAGAAATTGGATAGCCTCTTGCGAATGTTTATCGTTATAGTTGTATGCTACTTTTAATTTTTCTACTAACGATTCTTTGCTAATGTGTGAACGGGTATCGCGGTTAATTTTTGCAGGGAGATCGAATATAAACTTATCGGAAGTGGCATTGGTGTAAGTAATTGAGTCTAATCGTATAATATGCCACCCCATATTGGTAGAGATAGCATCTGAGATTTGTTGAGGTTTGAGGTGCACAATTTTACCGATATATCCAGCAGGTTTGCGAGAGATAGTAAAAGGGGCCATTTCGCCACCTCTTGCCGATGAGGTTGGGTCGTCGGAATACATTTTAGCGAGCTCCTCGAAAGGGGTGCCAGCAGCAAGCGCTTGTTGAATGGCTGCTATCTTTTCGTTCGTTTGTTGTGTGCGTTCCCCTTTGTGCGCTAGCGTGTCCTCAATGTAAATTTGATCAATTTTAACAGATGAGATAGCAGGCACTTTGTCGATAGCA
>CAYJOY010000061.1:3522-8776 GCA_964371885.1 uncultured Lentimicrobiaceae bacterium
TGTACTAAATGGTAGCCATACATAGTTCTAGTAGGCATCGAAACTTCGCCAACGGGAGTATTGAAAGCCATGGTTTCGAAAGGGTAAATAAGTTCGAAGACTGTAAAATACCCAAGGTTCCCTTTGTTGCCACGATGGGTTGCCCCGGTAGTAGGCATATAGCGATCTTTTGCAGATGGGTCGGTAGAATATGCTTCAGCCGCTTCAGCAAAAGTTTTACGTCCCGATACAATCTCTTCGCGAATAGCCATAATTTTGTTGTAAGCGGCTAGCGTGTCGGCTGGAGTAGCCGTAGCTTTGCACTCTATTAAAATATGCGCCGCATTCAAATGCCACTTCGCACGCTCTTTGGCCTCACTTAGCAAATTATCGGTTACCTCTTTGTCTATTAAATATTGTTCTGCCGACTGTTTGCGGTAGGTGGCCAATTCTTTAATAAAAGAAGGCGCTGTATCTAGTTGCGCATCGTAACCTTCTATTACTTTTAATTTAAATTTAACATAGAGGTCTAAGTATTCTTTCAGCGACGCTTCAGTAGCTGTACTCAAATCGTTGTTTTTTGAGAACGCGCGCACAAACTCATCTTTGTACACAGTATCGTTGCCAAGTGTTATTAATACCTCTTTCTTTTGAGCTAATAAACATAGAGGAAGTGCTAAAGTAAGAAAGATTATTGTTAATTTTTTCATATTTAATTGTTTATTGTTTTTATTAATTGCTTTCTAATTTAATTTCTAGTTGAAAATAATCCCCTTTACAATCTCATTGCCAACACTTTTATTCAACTCATCTATCAAAAATGAGCGCATACCCATTAATTCGAAGCGTTGTGCCGAGGTGAGGTGAGAAATATAAAGGACTCCATTCTGAATTTTAGTGGCTTTGGTGGTTTTAAATAGGGTGTTTTGCATCATTTCATTCCAGTTAACAAGTATTTGTCGTTCTTGAAAGAGTTCTATCTTCGCATTTTTTTGAAGAAACTCCTTGATTAATAGTTCCATATATTTAATTCAAAAATTTTACAAAGATATATTTTTTTTTGTGATTTTCGTATATATAAATATGGTAAAAAAAATGTACTTTTGCAACCCTAAAAATGACACCAAAAATGATGAAATTTGGCTTTGAAATAGCAAAAACAAGAGTTATCGAGTTAGATGATACGTCGCGTGAGAGGCTAGCGCATCTTACCGAGCTTGTCCCCTCTCATGAGGTGTGTATTTACTGCGGTGCATGTGCCGCAACATGCTCTGCTGGTAGTTTCACTTCGTTTAATATTAGAAAGATACATACTATGTTCCGCCGTGGGCAATACGAAAATTTATCGAACGAATTAGAGAAGTGCATGTTGTGTGGAAAATGCACATTGGTGTGCCCGCGAGGCGTTAACTTGCGCAATCTAATTATTCAAATGCGAAAAATAGTAGCTCAATAACAAAAAACGAAATGCGCTTGCGAACCCCATTTTTACTCCTTTTTGCCCTCGTATGCTTGCTAGCATGTCGTAATAAATCGGAACCAATAGTGGTGATTCCCGATGTAGAAAGGACCCACCTGCAACGCGCCTCCCTTAAAGGGAAAATAGAACATATTGAAACCTCCACTTTTTTTACGAGTCCCGATTCGCTGCAACGTGAAGAGTTGTTCCATAAAATGTGCCAATATTATAGTGCCGATGGCTTCCTAGAAAGTGTAATTGTGTTGGATGAAAAGAACGATACACTGAGTAAAAAAGAGGTGTTCTATCACCCAAACGCCACTGAAAATTACTGGATAGAAAGAGATTATACAACAACCAAGCCGCCATTAACATGTACCTTTAAGTACGATATGAATGGCTATAAAATGGAGGAGGTGTATGAAATGGGCGATTCTTTATTATATACTATCAAATATAAAACGAACGGAATAGGGGCACCTATTGAAATGAATCGTATCTTTAAAACGTATAGCCTCAAAAATAGAATACAATACAATGAACTTGGATTAGTTGCGCGCATTGACGAGCATGACCCATCGGGGAAGTTGTATAAGTATTTTACAATAGAATACGATAATTTTGGAGATGAAGTGAATAGGAGAGTGTTTAAAAGAGGAGGCGACCAGATAGAGTATACCTATACAAAATATTCGGAACATGGTGCTGTGGAAAAAATTATATTCGAAGATAGATTGCACCATGTAAAGGAAGAAAGGCTCTATACGCAACACGATGAAATGTTGAATTGGACGCACGAAACAACAGTGAAAAACCACGATACCTTATATATAAGAAAAAGAATTATTAATTATTACTAACAAATGAGGATGAAAACAGTTCCTCAATTAAAAAAAATTATGGATTTAAGTAAAATTTTAGCAATTAACGGAAAAAATGGACTTTATGAACTCGTTTCTCAATCGAAAAACAGTTTTATAGTAGAAAATGTAGAAGATAAAAAAAGATTGCCAGCTTTTCAGAACGATGGAATATCGGCTTTAGATAGCATTGCTATATATACTGAGGATGAAGAGATAGCGTTAGAGAAAGTGTTCCAGAATATTTTTAAATTTGCAGAAGAAAAAGCAATAGAGCTCCCAACTAATAGCAACGAATTAAAAACATTGTTTGAGCAAGTATTGCCTAATTACGATAAGGAAAGGGTATATGTATCGAACATAAAAAAAGTGTTTGCTTGGTATAATATTTTGGTAAAACACGGTTATATCGATTTAGAAGAGAAAGCATCTAAGCAAGTTGAAGCGGAGCCTGTGAACGAATCATCGGAAAATAACGACTAAAAATTATAAAACAAAACAATATTCAAATGAAATTTGGGTTTTCTTTCGACAGACTCTTTCCATTTTCATCCCAAAACTTCCAGTTTTTGAAAACGAGAGCAATATGTCCTAAGCAAACTCAATATTTCAGTTTGTGGACTTTTAGAGGATTCCTTAATAAATATGGCTAATAATAAAGAAAAAAACGAACGACAGAAAAATTGGATTGCCATTATAACCACACTCGTGCTAGTATTGGTGGGTGTAGCTATTTTTGCATATTATTTTTTCTTCAGACAAGTAAATGCAAGACTTATAGAAACAGTGCCTGTAGATGCTGCCTTTGTATATCAGGTTAATGATAACGAGGTGTTTAAAAAGAATCTCCAAACCACCCTCCCTTTCTTTAGAGAAGTTTTAGCCTTTGATGCTGTGTCGGGATGTGAGTTTTTTTTCGAACAATTAGCAAATAAAGAAGATAAAGCCATATTTTCTGGACACATTACCGCAGGAGAGTTAGGGCTCCTTTTCTCGTGCAGAACCGAAGATAAGAATTTCGAAAATCTGTTGAAATCACTCAATATCGATAAACGAAACCATATTGTATTTAACGATTGCGAGATTTTTAACCACGGTACCCATCTGAAAAAATTCTACTTTACTTTTTATAACGGCTTCTTTACCGTATCGGAGAATATAGAGGTGCTGAAAAAATCGATAGCGCAGCTAAGAACATTTAAGAACCTGATTCAAAAACAGAATTTTAAATCGTTACTAGAGGTAATAGAAAAAAACAAAAAACAAAATTGGCTGATATTACAGAACGAAATCTATTTTCCCTATTTTGAGAATATTCTTCAACCGCAGTCGTATGCTATGTTGCAAGGAAGCCTTACAGGTGTGGAATGGATTGCACTCCAACTACGATGTGAGGAAGAGCAAATTTTAATGTCGGGATATGCAGTTGGCGAAGGGCTTGCATTGGAGAAGTTTATGGAGCAAACTCCTAAAACCGATAAAAGAGAAATGTATATGCCAGCAGCTACTACTTTTTATATGACTTCAGAAACCGACAAACCTCAATTATACGCAGCGGCTTTAAAAGAGGAGAATTTGTTAACCAATTCTGTTTCATTATTTTCAAAACTTCAACCCAGCGCGCATAGCTATTTTAGAATAAAAAGCGAAAACGTAACCTACGACTATATTGCCTTCGAAACACCCGCACATTTTTCCGACACGTTGCTGAATGGAAATAATTATTTAAAAAATGCGGATGTTGTTGCAAAATCTAACTATTCGTACGTAACCTTCGATTCGTTGCCATACCAACCTGTGTTACTCGACTATTTGCCAACTGTTCACTTGCAAGCCATGTTGATACAAGACAGTGTAACTATATTCTCAACTTCTCGAGAGGCATTAGATGTTTATTCGAAAATGGTGGCGAAAGATAAAATAACGGAGAATAATTACTATAAAATGGCGGTGCCACACCTGCCCAGCAATGTGCATGCATCACTCTTTTTCTCCGCTGTAAATAGTTCAGATTGGAATCGTCATATTGCGTCGAAAACAGCGTTTCGACCATTAAAAGAGATTAAAATTTTTGCTTTAAACCGAACAGTAGTGGCACCTGGTATGATGACGATAAATTTGTATATTAAGTAGTAAGAAATTATGCCTCAACAACAGAAGCGTGTGAAACAAGATAAAGGAATATACCTATTATTAAGTGTACTTTCGGGAGTGCTCCTTGCCTTATCGTGGTATGTAACCCCATTTTTTATCTTTGTGGCATTTTTACCACTTCTCTACATTCACAACAAAGTGGCAACCCCCACTTTACGCAATGCTTTTGTGTATGGCATTTTCTACAGTTTTCCCGCTTTCCTTGTGTGGAATGCACTAGTAACATGGTGGATATGGAACTCTACATCGGCAGGTGCTGTAGCAGCCATTTTTCTGAATGCCCTCTTTATGAGTTTAATAGTGGGGTTGTGGTTTATGTTTTCGAAACGCTCAAAACAACGCCATCCTTTCTTTATAGCTAGCGCGTTTATAGCCTTTTGGTTATGTTGGGAAAAACTCCATCTCCATTGGGATTTAACTTGGTCGTGGCTCAATATTGGTAACGTTTTCGGATCTACTCCCAACCTAGTACAATGGTACGAGTATACTGGTGCTTTTGGAGGTACGCTTTGGGCATTACTCGTTAATTTTGCCATTTACAATCAAAGAGAAATATTTAAGAAACAGCCTATTAAAGAGTTGTTAAAATCTTCATCGTTATATAAAGTTGCTGCGGTTTTACTCCTGCCTATGCTCCTTTCGCTGCTTATCTATTCATTTCAGAATAGTATTAAGGAGGTGGAGGCTCCCATAGAAACGATAGTTTTACAGCAAAATGTCGATCCTTGGGAGGAGCAGTATAAGATGGATAATTTACAACATGTTACCCAACTCATATCTATGAGTAATGATATTCTTACGC
>CAYJOY010000061.1:8786-9107 GCA_964371885.1 uncultured Lentimicrobiaceae bacterium
CCGTATACACGGTTAATTGTGGCTCCCGAATCGGCAATTGCCCGCACCGTAGCATTGCACCAATTAAGAGACACCGCGCTTCTGCACAATGCCCAACATCTGCATGCATTCGATACGCTGCAACAGTGGGTTACAGCCAATCACTTAAACTTTGTGGCGGGCATGTCGACAATGGAATGGTATAATCATAAAGCCACCCCTACTGCGCGCGCAACTCAAAACAATCGCTTTTACGATCTTTATAATACCTCCACATTAATGAATGAAGATGGGTTTGTAGATTTTTACCATAAGTGCAAGCTCGTGCCAGGGGTAGAAAAA
>CAYJOY010000062.1:0-1702 GCA_964371885.1 uncultured Lentimicrobiaceae bacterium
GCATAACCTGCCCGCGGAGCTACGAGCAGCGAATAGGGCAAACTTCGGTCTACAATATTTGCGTACATAAAAAACTCGGTAAACCCTAGTATTCTATAATTTTGAAGATGTGATACGTAGAGATCGAATTTGTTATAATTGAAGCCACTATTTATAACATTGGCGAAGCCTCGGGTATACTGAAAGCGGACAACGGGGTAACGAGATACTTGATGATAGTAGAAATTGTTGGTTCCAAAAACACGCTCTTTAAAGGCGATTCTTAACCCTAGTTTCAAGTGAAAGTCATGATATTGATAAAAAGGTGTTTCGGGGTTGAATGGAGTTTGATAGGCATAGTTGAACTGTGTTTCGTTGGCATTATAGTTCACATCGAGTGAGGTAAATAACCACGGGAGGATCATCCCTTGCATATTATAATTTAAGGCGTCGCGTCTATCAAAATTCTGACCTATCCAACTTCTATAGAACTCGCCGCGGAACACGGTATAATCGCGTTCAATATATGCTACATCTGCGCTAGCGCGAAGGTCGGAGAAATAGCTAATTTTACCTTTAAACTTACGTTTTGGGACAATATTAAACTCCAACTCACCACCCCACTTCCACGCTTTATCGTGAAAACCGTAGGCAAAATGCCCCCCTAACGACACCCATTTACTCATCCTTTGGTTGGTGTGAAGCGCTACCCCTAAGCGAAGCTTTTCTACCTTATTAAATCCAAACATATCAAAAACTTCGAGGTTAAAAGGGCCCACCGGAATATAACCATTAGTTAACGTTTTCAGCACAAACATCAATCGGTTTAAGTTGGAGAGATCGGCAACCTTATCCCATTTTTCGTAAGTATCTTTTTCTTTAGCTGTGAGTGTATCTCCCCGATAAACATCTAACGTCATGGTTTGTTCTTGTGGGGGAAGCATATCTAAATCGGTATCTCCAAAACCTATTTGCGACGACTTTATAGCTACGTTGGCTCTTACATCGGAGACCTCCATTTCCGACAATACTATTAACCGTTTTTCATTTAGCGAGTCTTTATGAAACAGCAGGTTAAAGGTCATTTTTACCGAGGTAGTGGAGGGGAACCATTTCCCGTTTTTATATTTGATATAGTATTGCTGTAGTTCAAAATTCCTATCTAATTCGCAGTCGTTAGGCGAGAATTGAACCATGGTAACGGCGTAATTATCGCTGGTAATATGAAGGGTTCCCTTCAACGAGTTAAAAAAGGCATTTTCGTACGGTTTAAAATCGATTACAAAAACAGAATCTCTTCCATAAAAGAGGGTGTCGCGCAGATGAAAATCGTATTTATTAAATGCTGAAGGGGCCACTGGGCTTAGGAAATTTTGTTGAAAGAAGCTGAAGAAGTCGTCTTTATTGTAGCTAAATGGAAATTGTTGGGAGAGAATAATAGAAACTATCGGGTCTTTAATCCCTGCGGTGCGCTGTGCTTTCAGTTTATAATATTCGCTATCTGGTTTTTTAAAGATGTACTCATTCACATTTTCCATGATAAAGAGGTGCCCGTTATCTACAAAATAGGCTGTTAAGAACTCGTTCACATCCGTCGAGTCCGATTTCAACATTCCTCTTTTAAGGGTATCGTAACTAAATTCTGTGGTGTTAGTAACGAGTCGTTGTATCGAATCGATGGCTGGGAGATTGGTTGAATCGGTAAGTTCGGTTGTGCAGATAT
>CAYJOY010000062.1:1731-2021 GCA_964371885.1 uncultured Lentimicrobiaceae bacterium
GTAAGCGCTGTTTTCCTTCTTGTTTTTAGAGGCTAGCTTAATAATTCGATGGGCAGGGTTAACATACTTCCCCGTTATTTTTGCTTCTCGCAACGATATTTTTGTGGAATCGTTAAACTGTGCAAACGAGGTGGGTAATAATGCCAATAGCAAAACTAATAAAACAGCACCTTTAAAACTACATAAATTTTTTATCATTTTACTAAATTATCAACCACTTCTATTTATTTTTCGTTACGATATGCAACACCATTTTTTATCTCTTAATGCACAAAGGGCACTGTTTTTGT
>CAYJOY010000062.1:2031-2420 GCA_964371885.1 uncultured Lentimicrobiaceae bacterium
ATCTTATGTTTTTTGTTTTTGTTTTTTTGCGGCAGGAAAGAGTACATTATTGAGAATGAGTCTATATCCTGGCGACTGAGGAAACAAGTTTAAGTCGGTTGGAGGGTCACTCACATAATGTTGGTAATCTTCTGGGTCGTGACCTGAGTAGAATGTAAATGTCCCTTTTCCGTAGACGCCATGAATATAACGTGATTCTTCAAACTGTTTAGCTTCACCTAAGATTACCACGTGTGGTTTAATCCTTTTGGTGAGGAAAGCGGTGGTTTGTCCCATAAAACCAGGTATTACCGATTGGTGATTTTGGGTAAGCATGGTAGGAACTGGATCCCATTTTGCAGAAAATTCGAAGAGGGTAAAGAAGTCGCTTTTTTTATTGTTAAGGTGGG
>CAYJOY010000062.1:2430-9085 GCA_964371885.1 uncultured Lentimicrobiaceae bacterium
GACATTTGTCAAAATCTAACTTTTCTTGCGCGTTAGGGTCCATTGGGTCACCGTCGAAGGGGGTATCGCAAATATCTACCCCTTCAGCTGCGAGGGCAATATCGAAACTATCGGGTCCTGAGCACATTGCAAACAGGTAGCCACCACCCATTACAAAATTCTTGATATTTTTTGCCACTGCCAATTTCATTTGCGACACTTTCGTGAATCCCATTTTTTTGGCCATCGCTTCATTTTTTTGGACATCCTCTACATACCACTGTGCATTGCGATAGTTGCCCCAAAATTTCCCATATTGTCCTGTAAAATCTTCGTGGTGGAGGTGCAACCAGTCGTATTTTGGCAATTCGCCAGTTAAAATCTCTTCATCGTAAATTACCTCGTAGGGGATCTCCGCATATTTCAACACGAGGGTAACGGCATCATCCCATGGGAGTTTGTTTTTTGGGGAATAAACGGCCACTTTGGGCACCTTATTAAGTTTAATCTCATCGGTATTACTTTCAACGGCAGCTATCTCATTTAAAATAGCAGAGGCTTGCACGTCGGCAATTACCTGATAAGAGACATCGCGAATTACACACTCATCTTCTATCTCTTCATTATAATACATCATAAAACTTCCTCCCTGGTAGTTTAACAACCAACTCACCTCTACCGATTTAGCAACCGCAAAATAGGCTACACCGTATGCTTTCAGGTGGTTTTTTTGCGTTAAATCCATGGGAATAAACAAATAGGAAGCCATTAAAGATTGCGCTACCAATAATAGAATGGGGAGGATAATATATTTCTTTAACATAGTTTCTTTATTTTTGAGATATTGTTAACGTGATAAATTTGAAATTATTACTTAAAAAGGGAGGTAAAATTGTTATATACTCTTCTAAAAGCCAACATTTAAGATAGTGTATTTTGTAAGAAATGGCTCAAGGTATCATTCCTCATCTACAACCTCCATCAATTTCAGCGAAATATGATCTAATAGCGTCATTCCATCGAAGGTTAGTTGCAGGTAATTATCGTTTAGTTGATATAAATTATTATCTAACGTGTCTATTCGCTGATGAATTTTCAGCTGTTCCTCTTCTGAAAAGGATGCAAGGCACAACCCTTTATTCAGGCGCAACCCTAAGATAATTTTCTCGTTAAAAGCCGAGGTTTCATCAATAAACTCCTCTTCAAAGCATGGGGTATTTTTCGATAAACCTGTTACATAACTATTGATACTGGGGACGTTCCAACGCCTAGCTTTTCCATTATAACTGTGCGCCGACGGACCTAATCCTAAATAAGGTTTCCCCGTCCAATACACACTATTATGTTGAGATTCGAACCCTTTACGTGCATAATTTGAAATTTCGTACTGATAGATGTCGTATTTTCTCAACACATCTATCAAATATTTCCATTCATCTACTACCCTACTATCTTGCATGGTATGGTAGCTCCCTTCTGATGTTTGTTGAGCCAATGCGGTGTTCTCTTCAATAGTGAGCGCATAAGCCGAGAGGTGTGTAATTGGATATTGAAGGAGTTGATGAACATCACCACGCCATTCGTCCGTTTGCCTGCACGAGATCCCATAAATAAGATCGGCAGAGAGGTTGGTAAAACCGGCTTTTAGGGCATTCTCGAGCGCTTGATGTGCCATCTTTTCGGTGTGAATACGTTGTATAAATTGCAATACATGAGGCTGAAACGATTGTATACCTACACTTAATCTGTTAACACCTATCGATAACAAATCTTTAAAATAGGGGTAACTTACCGATTCTGGATTTACTTCCACCGTAAATTCTTGTAATTTTTGGAGCGAATAGTGCTGCGCTAACCTCTTTAGAATAGTTTCTAACTCTTTAACAGATAACAACGAGGGGGTTCCACCGCCAAAATACAACGTGGTAATTTCTCTATCTTCTAAATAACAAGCTGTTGTGGCTATCTCTTGATGTAGTGCATGCAGATATTCCTCTTTAAAATGGATGGAAGTGGAGGAGTAGAAACTACAATAACTGCACTTTTTTTTACAAAAAGGGGTATGAATATATAGCGCACTCATGACTACCTCTCGTAGGTGAGATAAGTGGTTGTATATCCCTTATCTTCTACAGGTTCCTCTTCTTGCAACAGATTCCATTTGTGAGCATCTATTAGAGGGAAGAAGACATCTGCTTCAAAGTCGGCATCTATTTTAGTGATATATAAACGATCGGCTTTTTCCATAAATAAGTTATAGATGGTGGCACCACCAATTATAAACGCTTGCTCCTCGCCTTGCACTGCTGCAATGGCATCGTTAATAGTGTGAACTACTTCGGCATTTTCTGCTTGGTAATTTTCATCTAATGAGATAACGATATTCCTACGTTGTGGCAGCGGTTTAAATGGCAACGACTCCCAAGTTCGGTCGCCCATTATTACTGTAAATCCCTTAGTAATAGATTTAAAACGCTTTAAATCGGCGGGCAAGTGGCACAGTAATTGATTATTGTTGCCCAACTCATAATTACGACCTATTGCTGCTATAATATTTATTTTTGTGCTCATATATCTATAATATTGGTTTTTATTTATCTATTATTGTAATAATAACCCTTTTCTGGGCATTGTATGGAGACAACATTAGCGATTTGCAACAATAATTTTGCGTATCGTTATATTGATTTTTGTTGTTCTTCGGTGCTCCAAAACTTAATTTCTTCGCCTAAAATGTCGAAGAATTTAAAATCGACCACGGCAAAATTAGGATCTGGCACTAGTTTTATCCAACGTTTATATTTTTTCAACCATTTAAAACGGATGGAGAAGAGCCCTTGTGTAAGATACGCATATAGAAATGGGTGCAATTTGATATAGAAGGAGCTTTTTGGGCTTCCATCTAATTGATATTCTATCATATTTTCAAGACTTTGCTCTAGAAGTATTGTTGGTTTCACTTTACCTGTTCCTAAGCAAGTGGGGCAGGTTTCGGAGGTTTCTATAACGGTTGCAGGGCGAACACGTTGGCGCGTTATTTGAATAAGTCCAAATTTATTTACGGGTAAGATGGTATGTTTAGCTTTATCATCTTTCATCAGTTCTTGCAACGTTCTAAACAACAAGGTTCTATTCGAGGCTTTGGCCATGTCTATAAAATCGATGGTAATAATACCACCCATATCTCTTAGGCGGAGTTGCCGTGCTATTTCGGTGGCTGCCTCTATGTTTACCGCAATTGCATTTTCTTCTTGTGTAGTTCCTAATTTTGAACGATTTCCACTATTCACATCTATAACGTGCATGGCTTCAGTATGTTCTATTACCAGATAAATACCGTTCTTTATGGTAACTACTTTACCAAACGACCCTTTAATTTGCTTTGCAATATTGAGTTCTTCGTAAAGAGGGGTCGATTTGTTATAATACTTAACAATGTTTTTCTTATCTTTATCGAAGGTGGCAATATAATTTTTTATTTGATTATAAAGCACTTTATTATCGACGTTTATTACTTCAAAATCATCGTTAAAGAGGTCTCTAATAATCCCCAATGTTCTGTCCATTTCGGAGAACACCTTCGTTGGTGCTTGTGTTTCTGGCAGGGCGGCCACTATATTTTTCCACTGCATTAACAGTTGGTCGAGGTCGGCACTAATTTCTTCTTGTGCTTTTCCTTGTGCTGTAGTTCTCACTATTAACCCGAACGATTTAGGTCGGAGCGGGTTAAGCATATCTTTCAGCCTTTTTTTCTCTTTATAGCTTTTTATTTTAAGGGAGATGTTTACTTTATTCCCAAAAGGGACAAGAACAATATATCGTCCAGCTAAAGAAATTTCAGTAGTAATCTTCGCCCCTTTTGTTGAAATTTCTTCTTTGGTAACTTGGACTAAGATTTTATCTCCTGTTGAGATCACCTCACTAATTTTCCCTTTTTTCTCTACAATCTCTAGTTTTTCTGTTGTAGCTATACTCTTCTTTTTATTGTTTACCGCTTGACTTACAAAAGAGTTCATAGTACGTGTATGTTCTCCTAAGTCGAGGTAATGGAGGAAAGCTTCTTTAGAACTTCTTTACTGTAGCATAATAAATATCTCCAATAGCAGCCTCGTTCGATGATTTTTCTCTGTGAATCTCAACGAGTTTACCATTTTCCAACAACGCTATCTGTACATCGTTTTCACCATGAACAGTTATAGCAAGTTCTTTGTGTTTTGTTTTAATTTCTTCCGACATTATTAACGTCTCTTTAAACCCAATAAATAAAGAGAACTAAATAACGATTTTACAAGTTGATAAATCATTATTTAGTTCTCGTATTACTTAAAAGAAATGATTATTTCTTTTTATGTCTATTTTTTCTTAGACGTTTTTTTCTTTTGTGGGTAGACATTTTGTGTCTTTTTCTTTTTTTACCGCTTGGCATAATTTGTATAGTTTAGAATTATTTAATTTTTTTAACTGCGTTTACAAAAGTTTTGCATGGTTTGAATGCAGGTATTTTATGAGCTGGTATCACGATAGTTGTTTTTTGAGAAATGTTACGAGCTGTTTTTTGCGCTCTTTCTTTAATGATGAAGCTACCAAAACCTCTCAAATAAACATTCTCATTTTTCACCATTGCACCTTTAACGGTGGTCATAAACGCTTCTACAATCGTTTGAACTGCTTGTTTGTCAATTCCTGATTTGTTAGAAATCTCGTTTACTATTTCTGCCTTTGTCATAACTGTTTTTTTTTAAAGTTTATATTATTCTTTTTCGGGCTGCAAAAATACATATTTATTTGATTACAAGAGCATTTTACAGAAAAAAAAATGCGCTTTTTGAGTTTTGATTATTTTTTCCATCTTTAACATTTCTAATCAATTACTAATCAATTACATAAGAACAATGTTTTTTATTACTATTTCTTAGATAAGCAGTTAAAAATGATTTATTTTTTTCATAATTCATTCATAAAAAAACATTTTTTGGCACAAAATGTTTCTATTTTTAAAATAAAATGTAGAAAAAAAAGTTCTACGACTTTCTATAAATACAGAACTGTTCATAGCCAGATGCGCGATGCCATTTATTAATTAAAAGAGGTCTCTTTATGAAATATCAAGAAATATTAGATAAAATTTTCACTTCCTATCCTATGTATCAAAGAGTAGGAAGTTCAGCATATAAAGAAGGGTTAGAAAACATTGAGTTTTTAGATGAGCTATGCGGGCATCCACACCAGCAATTCCGCACCATACATGTTGCAGGAACTAATGGCAAGGGGTCGGTATCGCATCTGTTATCCTCTTATTTCCAAGAAGCGGGTTTTAAAACAGGGCTCTATACCTCGCCACACCTTTTTAACTTTACCGAACGGATTAAAATTAACGGCAAAGAGATTGTCGAGGGTGAGGTAGTTGATTTTTTTGAGCAGTACGAAAAATCGTTTGCGGCATATTCACCATCATTTTTCGAAGTAACCACCATGCTGGCATTTCATTACTTTGCCAAGGAAAGGGTTGATATTGCCATTATTGAAACGGGGCTCGGCGGGAGGCTAGATTCTACCAATATTATTCGTCCCATGGCATCAATTATTACCAATATTGCTTTCGATCACACCGCTTTACTAGGAGATACTGTTCAAAAAATAGCTTTCGAGAAAGGGGGAATTATTAAAGAGAACACACCGGTTATTATTGGCAAAAAAGAGTTGACATCGTGGAGTGTTTTCAGCGCAATTGCCCAAGAGAAAAATGCGCCGATAACCGACACCTGCCCATTTACCATTTGTGATGTGGAGGATGAGGGGTGCTATACCACAAGAACCATCAATATTTTCAAAAACAATGCACCGTTATATAATAATGTAAAACTACCACTACTCGGCGATTATCAGTTAGAAAATGTAAAAACCTTTTTACAAGCTATTGAAATTATTACACCTATATTAAATATAGAGCACAGTTTCATTCCCAATGCTATAAAAAACGTGTTATCCAACACCCATTTGCAGGGGCGCTGGCAAGTAGTAAATACTTCTCCCCTTACCATTTGCGACGTAGGGCACAATCCTGCTGGAATGGAACAAATTGTAAATCAGCTGCTAAAACACCGAAAGAGGGTTCATTTTGTATTAGGATTTGTTAACGACAAAGATGTTGAATCGTTATTACAGCTCCTTCCAAAAGAGAATTTTACTTATTACTTGTGCTGTGCCAACATACCTCGTGCCCTTTCTGTTGAAGTGCTCGAAACCATCTGTGCGCCACATCAACTTCATACCATTTCGTGTGGCACTGTTGCCCAAGGGTATCGGCAGGCAGTAGCAGAAGCTACATCCGATGAAATTGTTTTTATTGGGGGGAGCTGCTTTGTGGTGGGCGATTTCTTGAAAAGTATTCAATATTAATAGACAAACGGGAAGATACGTTTCCCTTTATACCCCTTCATCTCTTCGGGAAAGTGCTCTTTATATTTTTTGTAGGTGGCATTGGCGCGGGGCACCAAATTGGCAAATGTCCATATAAAAAATAGTAGTCCCGACAACGACCAGGTTAAAATGGCAAAGCCTAACCACTCCATTAATTCGCCCAGATAATTAGCACTCGTAACATATTTAAACATGCCCCCTTTGGGGAGGTAATGATTTTTATCTTCTGGCGATTTACGAAGATGCCGGATAATAT
>CAYJOY010000063.1:0-3586 GCA_964371885.1 uncultured Lentimicrobiaceae bacterium
CTCCTTCCTCAAATCTATTAATCGGTTTCGGGAAAATAAAGTGCTGAAAAAAATAGGGGTTAACAATATCATAATCACCTTAATCATGATTCTGTTTAGTCTTTTCGGTGCTATTTTTGGCATGAGCGAAGAGACCATTGCATTCATTATTATTTTTGTACCACTTTCAATTTCCATGGGTTACGATTCCATTTTGGGAGTTTTAATATGCTATGTAGCTGCCCATGTGGGTTTTGCAGGGGCTATGCTCAACCCTTTTACGGTGGGCATTGCTCAAGGTTTCTCGGCGCTCCCTCCATTCTCTGGGCTTGAGTACCGGTTCTTATGCTGGCTCGTGCTCACTACTATTGTTATTGTTTTTACACTGTTATACGCGCGTCGTATCAAGAAAAATCCACAAAAATCGCCAATGTATAAGCTCGACCAGTACTGGCGCGATAAGGCAGAAACTACCCCTACCGATACCAATGTTGTGAAGTCGTCGCGCGCTACCTGGGCCGTTTATCTTGTAGTATTAGCATCGCTCATATATTGCACTTTCCAATTTTGGCAAACCCATATCACGATCGGAAACACCGAATTTACTGCCCCTATCTTCCTTGCTCTTACCCTCTATTTCGGAATATTTGGACTCACATCGTTGCTTAAATCTGTCCATGCATTTATACTGCAACTGCTACTTCTCACCATCTTAATGTTGGTGGTTGGGGTATTGGGCTACCACTGGTATGTGATGGAAATTGCGGGGCTATTTTTTGCCATGGGGCTCCTTTCTGGCATCGCCTTCAACGAAAAATTCGACGCTATTATCCGTTCCTTTTTAGAAGGATGTAAAGATATTATGGTACCTGCACTTATTGTAGGTTTGGCAGGTGGCATTATTGTTATTTTAGAAGATGGTAAAGTGATAGATACTATTCTTTACTCCATTTCACAGTCGATGAACAACTTAGGCAAAGCACCATCGTTAGGATCTATGTATATGATTCAAAACTTATTAAATGTTATTATCCCGTCGGGTTCTGCTAAAGCGGCACTCACTATTCCTATGATGGCGGAGTTTTCCGATCTTATAGGCATTTCGCGCCAGCTCAATGTGCTTGCCTTCCAATTTGGCGACGGCTTTACCAATATGATTACCCCAACATCGGGTGTCCTCATTGGTTGTTTAGGAGTAGCTAAAATCCCATACGCTACATGGGTGCGCTTTATCTTCCCATTTATTATTGCACTCATTGTTATCGGGTTCTTATTGCTTCTTCCGCCACTATACATCCCATTTAACGGTTTTTAACATCTTTCTTCATCACTATGAATTCACTCTTTAACACATCTATAGAATACCTAAAAGGGGTTGGCCCCAGCAAAGCTAAAATACTGCAAAAAGAATTCAAAATATTTACTTTTAACGATTTACTGAATTATTTTCCGTATCGGCACATCGATAAATCGGAGATACATCACATTGGAAATTACCCCATTGATGGGGCATACGTGCAATACAAAGGGGTGGTTACCTCATTCCAACTGTTAGGCGAAAAAAGGGGAAAACGTATTGTAGCGCAGTTCTCCGACGGGACAGGGAGCATAGAGCTCGTTTGGTTTAATGGGCTTAAATGGGTGTTGGAAATGTTAGAGGCAAAACGGGAATTTATTGTTTTCGGTAAACTCACTAGTTTCAACCATCGATTCTCCATAACACATCCCGAAATGATAGAGCCTAAAGGTGCTGCTAACCAGCCCCCTATCCCTTTTTTGCCGCTATACAACACTTCCGATAAAGCTAAAAGAGGAGGGCTAGATTCGAGGAGTATGGCCAAACTGATATTTACATTATTAGGTCAAGTCGCAAAATCTATTACGGAGGTATTACCAGCTACAATAATTAATAATTACCAACTCTCGTCGCTTGCAGAGGCATATATCTATATTCACTACCCTCAGAACAAAGAACAGTTGAAGCGCGCTACACTTCGCTTAAAATTTGATGAACTTTTTTTCATTCAGCTGCGCCTTATTCAGCTCAAGCTATTTAATCAGCGCAATACCATTGGGCACCAGTTTAAGGTGGTAGGGAGCACGTTTAACACATTTTACGATAATCATCTCCCATTTGCACTCACCAACGCCCAAAAACGGGTTATAAAAGAGATGCGTGCCGATATGGGAAGCGGGCGGCAAATGAACCGATTGTTGCAAGGTGATGTGGGAAGCGGGAAAACCAATACTGCCCTTTTACTCACACTCATAGCCAAAGACAACGGCTACCAATCGTGTTTAATAGCCCCCACCGAAATTTTGGCATTTCAACATTATCAATCTATTAGTAAACAGCTGAAAGAGATGGAAGTAAATGTTGCCTTTTTGTCGGGCTCGTCGAAAGTGAAGGAGCGGAGAAAAATAGATCAGGAGCTCTCCTCTGGGATTATCGATATTATTGTGGGGACGCATGCCTTGCTCGAAGAGCGCGTGCAATATTACAACCTTGGGTTGGTAGTTATTGACGAACAACACCGTTTTGGGGTAGAGCAGCGTGCCAAAATGTGGAAAAAGAATAGCACACCACCTCATATCCTTGTCATGACCGCCACCCCAATTCCTCGAACATTGGCCATGACCCTGTATGGCGATTTAGATGTATCGGTAATTGACGAACTTCCTAAAGGGCGTAAGCCTATTATTACAAAACATCTGTACGAAAAAAACAGACTGGCACTGTTCGGATTTCTGAAAAAAGAGATTGATAAGGGGCGACAAGTGTTTGTAGTATACCCAATGATAAAGGAATCGGAGAAGGTAGATTTGCTAAACCTTATGACTGGTTACGAGTGCATGTCGGACTTTTTTCTCCCTCCTCACTACCAAATTGGGATTGTACATGGCAAGATGAGTGCTGAGGAGAAAGATTTTGAGATGCAGCGATTTCTAAAAAAAGAGACACAAATATTATTGGCAACCACCGTTATAGAGGTGGGGATTGATGTTCCTAATGCCACGGTAATGGTGATAGAGAATGCCGAGCGTTTTGGTCTTTCGCAGTTGCACCAGTTACGCGGGCGGGTGGGGCGCGGCGGCGAACAATCGTACTGCCTTCTTGTAACCAATTACAACCTCACTTCAGATGGGAAACAGCGGTTAGCCGCCATGGTAAACACTACCGACGGGTTCGAAATTGCCAAATACGACCTCGAGCTTCGTGGCGCCGGAGACCTACAAGGGACACAACAAAGTGGCATCATGGATTTTAAACTGGCCAATCTCACTACCGACGAAAAGCTGGTAACCCTTACCCGCGATATTGCTGTGAAAATAATGGAAGAGGATTACTATCTTGCCAAAGAAGAAAACCAAGCCATGAAAAATCACCTTTATAACATCATCTCGAAAAACGAATATTACGGAAACATCTCCTGAAAAATAAATAAAATTAGCCTCGAAAAATCACCTCATTAAACATTAACTTTTTAATATCTACATTAAATGAAAATCTCACTCTTCTTTATTGGAAAAGAGAATGCAGAGCATCTGCAAAATGCCATTCAACAATATGCCGACAAATTAAAGCACTATACTCCGTTCGAGATTG